>NZ_AUTH01000078.1:0-87500 GCF_000497975.1 Pseudoalteromonas sp. TB41
CGAATCGTACCCCAAACCGACACAGGTGGTCAGGTAGAGAATACTAAGGCGCTTGAGAGAACTCGGGTGAAGGAACTAGGCAAAATCGTACCGTAACTTCGGGAGAAGGTACGCTCCGATTGGTGATGGGACTTGCTCCCTAAGCTGATTGGAGCCGCAGTGACCAGGTGGCTGGGACTGTTTATTAAAAACACAGCACTGTGCAAAATCGCAAGATGACGTATACGGTGTGACACCTGCCCGGTGCCGGAAGGTTAATTGATGGGGTTATCTTCGGAGAAGCTCTTGATCGAAGCCCCGGTAAACGGCGGCCGTAACTATAACGGTCCTAAGGTAGCGAAATTCCTTGTCGGGTAAGTTCCGACCTGCACGAATGGTGTAACCATGGCCACGCTGTCTCCACCCGAGACTCAGTGAAATTGAAATCGCAGTGAAGATGCTGTGTACCCGCGGCTAGACGGAAAGACCCCGTGAACCTTTACTACAGCTTGGCACTGAACATTGAACCTACATGTGTAGGATAGGTGGGAGACTTAGAAGCAGAGACGCTAGTTTTTGTGGAGTCGTCCTTGAAATACCACCCTTGTAGTTTTGATGTTCTAACGTTGGCCCCTGAATCGGGGTTACGGACAGTGCCTGGTGGGTAGTTTGACTGGGGCGGTCTCCTCCCAAAGAGTAACGGAGGAGCACGAAGGTTGGCTAAGTACGGTCGGACATCGTACGGTTAGTGTAATGGTAGAAGCCAGCTTAACTGCGAGACAGACACGTCGAGCAGGTACGAAAGTAGGTCATAGTGATCCGGTGGTTCTGAATGGAAGGGCCATCGCTCAACGGATAAAAGGTACTCCGGGGATAACAGGCTGATACCGCCCAAGAGTTCATATCGACGGCGGTGTTTGGCACCTCGATGTCGGCTCATCACATCCTGGGGCTGAAGTCGGTCCCAAGGGTATGGCTGTTCGCCATTTAAAGTGGTACGCGAGCTGGGTTTAGAACGTCGTGAGACAGTTCGGTCCCTATCTGCCGTGGGCGTTTGAGAATTGAGAGGGGTTGCTCCTAGTACGAGAGGACCGGAGTGAACGAACCGCTGGTGTTCGGGTTGTCATGCCAATGGCATTGCCCGGTAGCTACGTTCGGAACTGATAAGCGCTGAAAGCATCTAAGCGCGAAGCAGGCCTCGAGATGAGTTCTCACTAGACTTTTAAAGTCTCTGAAGGGCCGTTGAAGACTACAACGTTGATAGGCAAGATGTGGAAGTGGTGTGAGCCATTAAGCTAACTTGTACTAATTACCCGTGAGGCTTAACCATACAACGCCAAACGCGTTTTATGTGATAGTTTAAGCAAAGAAGTTAATAGACTAAAGTAGATTACTTGATTACTCTTTATTATCAGAAATTCCAAATTTTAGTAAGCTTGATTAAATCGAACTTACACCAAATTTGCTTGGTGACAATAGCGTTTTGGACCCACCTGACCCCATGCCGAACTCAGTAGTGAAACGAAACAGCGCCGATGATAGTGTAGCATTTGCTATGTGAAAGTAGGACATTACCAGGCTCCAAATAAGAGAAAGCCCGACTAGAAATAGTCGCGCTTTTTTACGTCTGCAGGAAAGTGAAAATGCAGGTTCGAGGTGAAATACTTCAAAACTTATAACTGAGGGCTTAACACTGACTTGTCTTTAGAGTAACTGTCCTACTTCTTAGCGACAGCGCAGTAGCATGTAGTGGCAGAACAGCGTGGAGAGTCATAATGAAGGCATGAAGGATTATACCAATCCGCAATAATCCTCAATCATTTTGCGGGGCTAAACGTGTCGCTATCTGCGTTAAAAAATTCTCATTTAGAACAACTAAATAGCGAATTTTTTGCCTAGCTATCAATCCGTTTTTCCTGCCTGAAAATAGACCGCTTAATTAAGCGAATTGGTATTGTTTCTTCCTTTTAACTGGTGCCTTTCCATCAGCATTCTCCCTTTACTGATCTCAGTTATTCTCCTTGCACCTTTAAACTAGTCCCTAAATTATCATCTTGTTGCAATTTCATTGTTGGTTTAATAACTGTCCTGTGTAAAACTATCTAGGATAATTTAGTAAATCAGGTGACATGAATGTCGAATATAAAAGCTTGGAAACTTCTCAGCCTGTTTTGTTTGTTTACAGCACTGATTGGTTGTCAATCTAAAGAAGAACAGCTACAACAAACAATTCAAGAGTCCATTAAAAAGGCCGATGTCGAGCTTACTCAGCTTGGTAAAGCACTTGATAATGGTAGTATACGTAATGCGATTATTCTTAAAGAATACAGTCGTATCCTTAAACAACAGCAACCTGAACTCAGTAAGGTTGTTGATGTAGTTAGCCTTGATGCCACACGCCAGGGAGCCCTTTATAGTGGCTTAACCCAACGCCTTGATGATATTAAGGGTAATTACTTAATTCCTCCTTACGAAGACACTTTATACAATATTGATTTATTGCGTGAAGCCGCCAAGCCAACGTTATTTTCTGATGCCTTAACCGATCCTATTAATATGCTTGCGGATATGTCGAATGGTTCTTTGGCACGAGTTGGTGCTATAAGCCAAAAAGCTGAAGGCGAAGGGGTCGGTAACCAAATGGTAGGTAATCCTAACTATGGTAATTGGCAAACGAATAGTAGCGGTATTAGCTTTTGGCAATGGTACGGCATGTACCGTATTTTGGGTGATGTATTTGACCGAGTTGAATACGGAAGTTGGAGTAAACGCCGTAAGTATAGTTACTACAATGACTATGGTCGTACTCGTTACTCAAGCCCTAAACAAATAAAAACCCAAAGTGCATTAGAAACACGTACACGACAATCTTACCAACGCCAAGGCAAGCAGTTCACTAGTCCTTATGCGAGTAAAAAAACAGGTGCATCAGGTTTGAGTCGCAGCAGTTATACGCCGCCTAAAAGTCGCAGCAGTTACTCAAGAGCGAGTAGTTATAGCAATAATTCAGGATCGGTTCGTAACAGCAGTAGCAGAACCTCGCGCGGCGTAAGTCGTGGTAAGTAAAGAATAACGTTGGAGTTAGAATAATATGTATGAATTTAATGGAATAACTATGTGGTCTTTGCAAGCACTGTCTGTGGACTTTGCAATTATCATCTTACTGTTTGTGAGCTTAAAGTATATTAAAGGTTGGGTATCTAATTTACACGCCAATGATGAAATTACCGAGCGCGATAACTTTGCATTTGGAATAAGCTTTGCCGCTGGTTTGGTAGCACTTGCGATTGTGTTAACGGGCGTGAGTAGTGGTGCTTTTGCTGCTACGTTACAAAAAGAAGCTCTGTTAATGCTTGGCTATGGTGCATTAGCAATTCTGCTTATAAAGCTGGGTCACTTTTTTCAAGATAAAGTGGCGCTGCGTAAAGTGAGCTTACATAACGAAATAGTCAAAGGTAACGTTACTGCGTCAATTATTGATTTTGGCCATGTAGTAAGTGTTGCAGTGGTTATCCGCTCAGCCCTATTGTGGGTTGCTACTGAAGGTTGGCATGGCATTCCTATTGTTATTGCTGCGTTTGTCATTGGTAGTGTGGTATTGCTGTTAGTAAGCCAATATCGCGTGCAGTTATTTAAGCGCACCAATAAAAGTGGCGACTGCCTACAGCAGGCTATTATTGATGGTAATTTAGCAGTAGGTGTTCGTTATGCAGGCTTTTTAATTGGTAGTGCATTAGCCATTACTGCTGCAACAGGCATTGCTCCTTATGCTGCTGACAATATTAATGCGAGTTTACTTTACTGGGCGCTAAGCGCCGTTGTTTGTTTGGTTGCTTTCATTTTACTGCACTTACTGACGATTAAAATCATTCTTGCTGGCTGTAATATTTCAGATGAAGTGAATCGTCAAAAGAATGTGGGTGTTGCCGCTATTTCTGCAGCTGTGTCATTTGCTGTCGGGATCACTATGGCCACACTACTGGGTGCATAATCACGTGTCATCAACTCAAGCTTCCCCAAGTAAATTTAATTTACTTGGGCATGATATTTTACTGATCACTGTTATGGCCGTACTCGCAGGATGCGGCCTTATTTATGAATACTTACTTTCTCATTATGCTGGCCGAGTACTCGGCTCAGTTGAGAGTGCAATTTACGCCATGATAGGCACTATGATTGTAGCTATGGGGATGGGTGCATTTTTAGCGCGTTGGTTTAAAGATGCCTTCACCGCATTTGCTTGGCTAGAGAGTATTATTGCGCTCATAGGTATGGGCTGTATATTAGCCATTGCCAGCATTATTGCCGTGAGTTATTCACTCCCTCATTTATTCTCAAGTATTTTTAATATTCCACCTGACGTTATTCTTAATGGTTACGTGTTTCAAAAGCTGCAAGAGTGGTCTCGCTTTTTACCTTATGTATTTGGCTTAATATTAGGGCTATTTATTGGTATGGAAATACCGCTTATTGCGCGTATTCGCCAGCATGTTTATGGACGTTTTTTAGAAAATAACGCCGGCACTATATATGGGGCTGACTATATTGGCGCTGGTATTGGCGCGGCAATTTGGGTGAGTATTATGCTCGCGATGCCAATAATGCAAGCCGCCGCTTGGACAGCGCTATTTAACATTATTGCCGGACTTGCCTTTTTATGGCGTTACCATAGCTATGTACGCTTTGCTAAGTTGCTATTGGTTTGCCATATATTACTGCTGGTGTTATTCGCTTTTATTTTGCAGTTTGGTAGTAGCTGGATGGATAACCTAAGTAACGTACTATACAAAGATAAAGTTATTTACTCTCAGTCGACTAAGTATCAACATGTGGTGCTAACAGAGCGTTTAAGTAAAAATCAGCCTCAGCCAATTACTGATCTATATTTAAATGGTCGTTTGCAGTTCTCTAGTGTAGATGAGCAAATATATCACTCAATGCTTGTTTATCCTGCAATGCTCGCATCTAATCGTCATGACCGTGTTTTGATTATTGGTGGTGGTGACGGATTAGCCATGCGTGATGTATTAAAGTGGCCAGTCAAAGAAGTCACACTAATTGATTTAGATGGCCAGCTACTGAATTTATTTGGCCATGAAGACGATAAATTCACACCGCCAGAAGAGATTAAACAGCGGTTGGTAGCACTCAATAATGAATCGATGCATGACCCGCGAGCAAATATTATTGTGGGCGATGCATTTTTAGAAGTCGAAAAGCTACTGGATCAGTCAAAGCAGTTCGATACTATTTTAATTGATTTGCCAGACCCTAATCACCCTGATCTTAATAAGATGTACAGCGATTACTTTTATAATCATGTACGCCAATTATTAGCGCCTGATGGTGCTATGGCGGTACAGTCAACATCGCCTTATCATGCGAAAAAGGCATTTTTAAGTATTGCTAAAACGGTGAAAGCCGCAGGTTTTGATTATGTAGAGCAATATCAGCAAAACATTCCTTCGTTTGGTCAATGGGGATGGACTATTGCGACTAAAATGGGGCAATCACCTAGTGCCCGTATTAGCAATATAACTGATATGCCAGTGCCATCTCGGTGGATTAGTAAAAAATATTTATTAGCGAGTTTTGCATTTCCAAATAACTATTTTGAACAAGTGAACGATATTGAAGTCAATAGGTTAGGTTCTGGTCGCTTGTATGATTACTACCGAGCAGCTTGGCAAATAGAAAGTGAATTGTATAAAAATTAATAAAACATGGTTGACATAATATGTCGACCGTGCGAATCTTAACTCAGACATAATATGTCAAACGACGAAAAGGCAGAGACATGGAATTAAATGAACTTTCAATAAAATTAGCGTCTTTTGAAACCGAGGGTGCTAACTTTGAGTCTTTCTTGATTGCCAATCCAGGTGAGCAAGATGTTTTACAAGTCATTGTTGATGGAAATGACGAGCTTCCAATTTTTGTTACTCAAACACAAGAGCAATTACTATGTATTAGCTACTTGTTTGACGAAAATGAAGTAAAAAGTGAATTACGCAACGAGTTAAACGAAACACTACTGCGTTTAAACGTGCCAATTCCACTGAGTGCATTTGCTAAGATCGATAATAAATACGCGATTTTTGGTGCACTGTCGGTAAATTCATCTCTAGATGATGTTACCCACGAACTAGTGACATTAGCTGATAACGCTATAGATGCACTAGAAGCCGTGACCTTATATTTAAACGATTAGTAGCTAGTTAGTGGAGTTAAGATTATGAGTATTTTAAAAAAATTATTTACAGCAGTACGTGGCGGCGCACGTGAAGCAGGCGAAGCAATTGTTGATGCCAATGGTATTCGTATTTTTGAGCAAGAAATTGCTGATGCACAAAATGCGTTACACCGTGCTAAAAAAAGCCTAACAGAAGTAATGGCTAAAGAAATGCAAACTAAGCGTAAAATTAGCGCAGTAGATGCATCAATTGCTGAGCATGAAGCTTATGCAGGTCAAGCCCTTGAAAAAGGTAATGAAGCATTAGCATTAGAAATTGCAGAAAAAATTGGTGACTTTGAAGCTGAGAAAGCTGAGCACGAGCAAGTGTTAGCGGGCTTTAGTAATCACATAGTGACTTTGAAGCAGCAAGTAAAAGATGCTGAAAAATCAATTAAGGAAAATCAGCGTCAGCTTACTATGGTTAAAACCACAGAAAGCGTTCAGCAAGCGACAATGGCTGTAAACAGCACGCTTAATACTAATAATTCATCAATGACATCGGCGCGTCAGTCGCTTGAGCGTATTAAGCAACGCCAACAAGACCGTACAGATCAATTAGGTGCTGCAAAGTCTCTAGAAGCAGATGTTAATGGCGACGATTTAAAAGCTAAAATGGCTGAAGCAGGTATTGGTGATACCAATCCAAAAAGTGCTGATATTTTAGCGCGCATTAAAGCGAAGCAAAATAGCTAACATTTAGAACCATATCAAAAAGGTAACCGAGTTTCGCTCCGTTACCTTTTTTGCTTACAGAGGCACCTTATATGTTTAATTTTTTCAAATCTAAAAAAAAGCCAGAACGTCAGCTTAATCATGCGAGTGACCTTAAAAAAGGCGACATGTTTACTGTCATTGATTCGTTTGCTTATCCTTCATGGCTTAAAGGTCAAACGTTGCGCGTTATTGATGTGCAAACGTATCAGTACCAACACAGCAGTGATACTGAATTTGTACTTGAAACTAACACTGGCCAAGTGGTGTTTTTACAAATAGAGCAAAATGATGGTGAACAGTGGGCAAACTTCTCTATAAAAATTCAGCGTGATGAAGTTGAAGAGATCTTTGGTCTTGATGAATTTGCGCGTATTTTTGATGAAGAGTCATTAACACATATCACGGTAAAAAATACCCCTGAGCGTTTTATGCAATTTTTAGCGAAAAGCTATCAACAAAGTGAATCGCCTTATGTATGTTATTTTCATAATAAAGACTTTCGTGGCCAAACGCTGCCTCGCTATGAGCAAGAAGGTGGTGAACCATGCGAAATGATTTGCTTAGCCTCTCCTGATGAAGGACATAGCGTTAATATAGAGATTTGGGAGGGAGGTGAAACAGAAGTCTCACTGACGTTAACTCGCCCAATTAGCGATATTGTTGATTTGTTTCCTGGAGATGCCCAGTGAGTGATGCTAAAGACAAGTGGTTGCGCCAAGAGCAAGCTGTGCGCGCCACGCAAATGGCATTTGATTTGAGTAGTGAGGTACAAAAGTCGATAAAAAAACAAGCTATCGATCAAGAGCTCACTCCCTCAGATATGATCCGTAAAATTTTAGGTCTTGATGTAAAGTCTAAAAAAACACGGCAACGACTATCGTTTAATTTAAATGATGACGAAATAGCGCAATTGGCTAGCCGGTTTGAAGTGGCAGTAGATGATAAAAGAGCGGTAAAGCAACAGGTAGCAGAGTTACTCATTGAGCATACAAAAAAGACTAAGTAACCCTTTTGCCTTCTTTATGTAAAATACTTACACTGGGGCTATTATTTTCTAAAAAAGTGCCGCTGTGAATATCTTATTGATTGCCTACTTACTTATGTTTGCTTTATTTGGCACGGCGGCAAGCTACTTCGTGCGTTTTATATATGCTTACTGGGTACAGAAAAAAATGCCACTGGAATACATTTTTAAGGCAGGTGTGTGTATTTTCATGGTGGTGGTTATTTCGGTGTTAATACCACTATTAGATTAACACCGAAACGAACTGCTACTGGTAGTTAACTGTTTTACATTGATTATCAATACATAAAGAGTGGACTTCTAGCACTGGTGAACAGTCTTTGAACTCAAGCATTGCATTATCTAGTTGTTCTTGCTCGGTGATTTTTTGCGCTAATTGCTCTGCTTGTTCTTGAGAGTGATTTAATGTTGAGTACACAACATACTTACTCGGCCCCCCACAGACACGCGAGCCAACACCTAACACCTTACATTGATAGCTGGCTGTGCAGCTTTTATTACTTGTAAGCTCATTAAGTTGAGTATTTAAAACAGATTCACTCGCGTTTTGAGCTTTGCTTGATGTTAGTGCACTACTGCAACCGCTAAGCAGCATAGTCATAACAACACAGGTAGCTGATAGCTTAATTACGGATGACAAACAACTCATAATCTAATCCTTAAAATACACTTACCGCAGAGCCTTCAAGTTTAACACATTTATTTTCAACACACTGAGTGCTTGGCGCAGTTAAATGTTGGCAAATACTCATCATGCCTTTTTGCGCATTATAGGTACTTTCCAATTGAGTGATAGTATCGCTTAGGGCTGAAACCTGCTCTTGGGGTGCGCTTTGTGTAGAGTACACAATGTAATCACTTGGTCCACCACAGGCACGGCTACCAATAGCACTGACTTTACACTGTGAACTAGTTGAACATTGTTTATCTGCTATGAGGTTATTTAATTTATTTTTTGCTGTTTTAATATCATCAAGCGACACTTCTTTTGCAGCATCAACCGGTAGTTGCTGTGCTATTTTATTTTGGTTATTTTCTTGTGGTAGTTTTTGTTGTGGTATCGGCGTAGACGTGTTTTCTACCGCATTGGTTTTAGTTTGCTCAGTTTCATTTGAGGTGGTTTCTAAGCAAGCTGTTAAGCAAAACGGTAGCAGTAGAGCGAGTAATGGAGTACGCATAATCGTTCCTGATAGTGATGAATTATTCATCACTATCATACACGGTGCATCCATTACGGCAATAAAAACTCTACTATCAATATATTAAAGCGCCATTAACGGCGTTTTTACATTAACCCACCTTGGGTTAATTTAGCTGGATTGAGTAATGCCTCTAATTCTGAGCGAGATAGGTCTGTCTCTTGCTCGGCGATATCAATAATTGGCTTTGCTTGCTGGTAAGCTTGTTTGGCAATTTTTGCTGCTTTTTCATAGCCAATAACTGGGTTGAGTGCAGTAACTAAAATAGGATTTTTAGTCAGCGCTTTATCAATCTGTGCTTGATTAACTTTAAAGCTAGTTATGGCTTTATCCGCTAGTGCTTGCGCACTGTTAGCAAGTATCTCTGTACTTTGCTGGATATTATAAGCAATCACGGGTAGCATTACGTTAAGCTCAAAGTTGCCAGCTTGGCCTGCTACGGTAATTGTGGCGTCGTTACCGATTACTTGCGCACTAGCCATTGCAGCGGCTTCTGGGATCACCGGGTTCACTTTGCCAGGCATAATGGATGAACCAGGCTGCAATGCTTCAAGCTCTATTTCACCAAGTCCCGCAAGCGGCCCTGAATTCATCCAACGTAGATCGTTGGCTATTTTCATTTGCGCAACGGCATAGACTTTCAGCTGCCCTGATAAAGCCACAATGGCATCTTGCGAGCCAATATTATAAAAAAAGTTATCACTGGGGATAAAGTTAATCCCTACTTTTTCACTTAGCTGTTTGGCAAATAGCGTAGCAAATTGTGGATCGGCATTAATACCGGTGCCGACCGCTGTTCCCCCCTGAGCCAGCTCACAAACACGTATTAGTGCATGCTCAATACCGCTGGCTGCGTGCTTTACCTGCGATTGCCATGCGCTGAGTGTTTGCTCAAAGGTCACTGGCATTGCATCCATTAAATGAGTGCGCCCAGTTTTAACTATATGACCGATGTCTGCTTTTTTCTGCTCTAAGGCGTCGGCTAAGTTTGCTAGTGCTGGCAATAATTTTTTATCAACACTGATAGCACTGCTTAAGGCGATTGCAGTGGGAATAACATCATTCGAGCTTTGTCCCATATTCACATCGTCGTTAGGGTGAATAGGTTGATTAGCATGTTTTGAAGCCAAACTTGCAATAACTTCGTTGGCATTCATATTTGAGCTGGTACCTGATCCCGTTTGAAAAATATCAACAGGGAAATGCTCATAATGCTGACCATCAATAATTTCTTGGCAGGCATGCTCGATTGCATTTGCTTTTGTTTTATCTAAATGGCCCAGCTTTAAATTGGTTAATGCTGCGGCTTGTTTTATATACGCTAAAGCAATAATAAATTGCTGTGGCATGGTGAGGTTGCTAATCGTAAAGTTATTAATGGCGCGTTGGGTTTGTGCTTTATAAAGTGCGTCAGCGGGCACGTCGAGTGTGCCCATGCTATCTGATTCTGTTCTAAAGTTACTCATTAGTACTCCTAAAAAAGAGAATATATGACATTAAACTACGCTATATAAAAAGATATGGTGCTGTTATTGCTATTTACAACGGTATAGCTAAAAAGTAGGGGGCGTCAAGGCAAGTTAACAAGTGGGATTAAAACTAAAAAAGTCGACTTAAACGGATTTTAAGTCGACTTAAATAATGTATTTATATAAACAGCCAGTTATAAGGCTAAACAGAATTTTAATTGTAGCCAAGAATAAATATTTGGTCTGTTTCATGTTTGTTTTGTGCCTTTTGAGTGTGTTTTACATGAGAAAGTAAGTCGATAACCGTTGCTCTACAATCTGTTTCATGACTCGTTTTATCTAGGCTTTTATCGGTAATTGCCATTACAGCGTCTACGGCGGTATAGGGTGAAATATACATAATGTTATCCTTTTGTAGTTTAGTACTCATTAAGTGAGTAATTTAATAAAAGCATATAGCGTACCAGCTCGGAAAATGTAATTTAACGTATTGAAATTAAAGTTGTTTTATTATTTTGGTTAATTTACTCACGACAAAATAGCTGAAATTTGTTTTACTATTGTGCATTCATTTGCAATTTAGGTGCATCAGTATGACCAAACCGTTTTCACAAGCCTGCGAAAATAATAAAAATCATATACTTAAGGCTTTGCAGCCTGCATTGCAAAATGCAGGGTCGGTACTTGAAATAGGCTCGGGGACGGGTCAGCATAGCGTTTTCTTTGCCAAAAAATTGCCACATTTACAATGGTATACCAGTGATCGAGAGGTTAATCATCAAGGAATAAAGTTATGGCATGATGAGGTGCAACTGGCAAACTTGCATCCGCCTTTATTACTTGACCTAAACGATCCTTGGCCAGTAAATAAAGTGGATGCGATATATACTGCTAACACTTTTCATATAGTGAGCTGGGAGTTAATTACGCGTTTTTTTGCTGGAGTAAATCAGCACTTAAACCAGCAAGGGGTGGTGTGTGTATATGGCCCTTTCAAATATAAAAGGGAGTTTACCAGCCCCAGTAATGATGAATTTAATAGTTTATTGCAAAGTCGCGATCCGCTTAGTGGTATTCGTGATTTCGAAGCGGTTGAGCAACTTGCAGTGCAATCTGGGCTTAAGTTACTTAGCGATACTGCGATGCCTGCAAATAATCAGTTACTCATTTTTAAACGGCAATAAAGTGCTGCATTGTTGTTTATAAATATCGATATGCTGGCGTTCGCGTTTTAAGTAATCTGCAATAGCATGATTAAAATCGGGGTGAATAATATGATGAGCAGAATAAGTAGTGATGGGTTGAAAGCCGCGTGCTATTTTATGCTCACCCTGAGCACCGGCATTAAAACAGTGAATATTATGCTTAATCGCATATTCAATGCCTTGGTAGTAACACAGCTCAAAGTGAAGAGAATCAACCTCTTCGCTTGCTCCCCAATAACGCCCATAAAGGGTATTGTCACCAATTAAACTTAATGTGGCGGCAATCACTTTATGGTCTTTTTTGGCTAGCATAATGAGCAATTTTTCAGCCATTAAAGCGTGTAGCAAACTAAAAAACTCACTGTTTAAGTAGCCTAAATGGCCTGAGCGTTTTAAATAAGTACGTTGATAAAATTCACAAAAAAGCTGCATCACTGTTGTGGTGATTTGCTCACCTTCCAACCATTCAATGGTGATATTTTGCTGTGTTATTTTAGCGCGTTCTTTTTTTACTGCTTTGCGCTTACGGGCATTAAAGGTTTTTAAAAAATCGTCAAAATCTTCAAAGCTATTATTAAACCACTGAAACTGTACCCCGGTTCTCAGCATGGCACCTGCATCATTTAGCTGTGAGGCTTGTGCTTTATCGCAAAAGTTTACATGCCAGCCTGACCAGGCTTGTTTTGCGCAGTGGGTATTAAGTTGCTCTGTTATATACTCATACACTAACTTTGGATTGCTATGCATAATACGTATTCTTTGACCCTCAATCGGACTAAAGGGAATACAGCACAGCCATTTAGGGTAATAATCTAAGCCATTTTTTTCATAAGCTTCAGCCCATGCCCAGTCAAATACATATTCACCGTAGGAGTGCGCTTTTAAGTAGCCAGGGGCAAGGGCAACTAGTTTATCGCCTTCATAAACGGCTAAGTGGTGAGGCTGCCAACCTGTTTTTGCGCTTACACATTGGCTTTGCTCAAGTGCATATAAAAAAGCGTGTTGAGTAAAAGGGTCACTACCAAAAAAATAATGCCATTGTGTTGCGTCAATTTGGTTGATGCTATTAAACCATTGATGTGAAAAGTGGCTCATAATGCTTTGCCTACTATTTTTTAAGTGGGTTGCTGATTAATTTTGGTAATATTGCGACAGCCATATTTGGTTTTCTGTTTTCGATAAATCTTTATGGTTTATCTGGCGCAATATATTGAGATAGGCACTGTATAAGCTTATCGAGTTCGAGAGGTTTTGCAAGATGTTCGTTAAAACCAATTGCTAAGGCATTGGCTTTATCTTCAGGCATTACATCAGCAGTTAAGGCAATAATTGGTAATTGCTCAGTACTTTTAGTTTTCCGTATCAATGCTGTGGCTTGGTAACCGTCCATAATCGGCATTTGGCAATCCATTAATACTAAATCGAAGTCATTTATTTTAACTTGTTCTACTGCTAATTCGCCATTTTCAACCAGTGTTGGGGTAATCCCTAAAGAGCTAAGCATTGCTTTTATGACTAATTGATTGACGCTGTTATCTTCTGCAACCAGTATTTTTAGTTTACTTAAGTCAACATGCTGGTGTATGTGCTTTGCCGTTACTTGTTGCGCTGCACATGTATTTAACTCGACAGACAGAGTAAAAGTAGAGCCCTTACCTGGCTCGCTTTGTACGCTGATATCTCCAGACATTAATAAGCTAAGTTCTTTTGCGATTGCTAAACCAAGCCCTGTGCCACCAAATTTACGTGATGTTGAGCTATCGGCTTGGGTGAACGCATCAAATAACTTACTTTGCTCTGATGGCGCAATACCGATACCCGAATCCTTAATAGTCAAGGTGATTTGACGACGTCTATCGGTGATCTCCTTGCTGTATGCGCTAACACTTACTTCACCTTCATAGGTAAACTTAATGGCGTTACTACACAGGTTTAATAAAATTTGCTCAATTCGCATAACATCACCTTCAAACCAAATATCGGTTGGTAATTGGTTATCAACTTTCCAGTGAATGCCTTTTTGTTCTGCGCTTTGCTCGAACATACTACTGATCCGAGCAAGAAGCGCATTCAAATCAAAAGGGGCGACTTCTAAGGTGAGCTTTTGTGATTCAATTTTAGAGATATCGAGTACATCATTGATTAAACTTAACAATGATTTAGACGCTAAATTAATTTTATTTAAATAATCAGAAAGAATTTCAGGGCTATCTTCATTTTTAGCTAGGGTTGAAAAGCCAATCACAGCGTTAAGTGGGGTGCGAATTTCATGGCTCATATTTGCTAAAAACCGGCTTTTAGCTTGATTTGCCAAATCAGAATGCTGTTTAGCCTTAACGAGAGAGCGAGTACGCTCTGCTACCAAACGTGAAAGTGCAAGGTGTTGGTGATTAAACAACAGTAATATCAGTAAAATGAGTGAGCTGACAATGACCTGTAAAATAAGCAAAAAGAGTGTCATGTTATTAGTTTGATGCGGTAGAAATTCATCTTTAATGGTTAAATCAACGAACCATGTTTGTCCTGCAAAATTAATTTCGATAGTTGTAAGCTTATTGCTTTTGGTTGGAATATTTTCGGCATTTGAATAAAACGGGATGGTAGCATTAGCTTCATAAATAGCGATATTAAACATTTTATTTTGTGCTTGGGTAAGCGACTGAGCAAGTATGTTTTTTACTAAAAATACACCTGTTGCGTAGCCTTTAATTGATGCAATCTCATTATTTTGTTGATACACAGGAGAAAATAATAAATACGCGGGTTCAGGTCGCTGTGTTTGAACTAATTGAATTATTTTAGTACCGACAGGGCGATTTTTGATACGTGGATCGAGTAAAGTCTCACGACGATCTTTACGAGAGTTGAGATTAAAACCTATGGCGGATTGGTTTTCTGACAAAGGAGCAATATAAGTGATAATCACCAATGGATCGTTGTTTGATAATGGGGCGCCTTTAATGCTCGGCTCAAAGCTGTATGCAGTATAAACTTCATTAAGCTGTTTGTTAAAGTCACTGACCTGAGCCTGGTTAATTTTACGGTTCCATGAAAATGCTTTAATAAATGAATGCTCAGCCAATAGTTGAGCACTGTAAATATCAAACTCTTGCTTGCTTAAAGTCGGTGTTGATTGTATTTGGCTTGCAAGGCTTTGTACGGTTATTTGACTGAGGTTTAAATTGCTCAGTAAACTGTTTTCAATGATAGATGTTTCGCGTTTGGCAATTTGTATCGCATTTGAATAACTCTCTTGATTATATAGCTTTGTGGTTAAAGCTACAGAGATGAATAATACCGAGCAAACTGCGATGGTAGGTAGTGGGGTGAAGTAATGTCGTTTAAATTTAGGTTGTAATAACGCCAATATAAAAGGAGTTGCGATCAGCACACCAAGAGAATCACCAAGCCACCAAAAAGTAACATTTCTCCAATGATTATCAATACTGTAAGCAGGGTTAAACTGACTTAAAGCATAGACGCCAATATTGGCCGATATTAGGCTAACGACAATACCAACGATAAAAATAAAATAAATTATTGATTGGCGCTTCTTTAAAAACAGCGGATGACCTAGCCAGTATTTTAAAAAAGCTGCGCCAATCATCCCTTGTAGTACAGCACCAAAGCCGATTAGTAACACCTGCTCTAATGTATTGCCAATTAAAACTTGATCAGTAATAACGTTATCACCGGTACTTAAATTAAAGGCGACAGAGGCAATAAATAATGCCGGAATAAAACGCCACCACCAGATAAAACAGCCAACTAGGGCAATACCTGCAGGGAGCCAGATAGGGATTACTTGTGATTGGAAGGCAAAATTAGTTAATAACTTACCAGTTGCAAAATAAGCCACCGCAAACAATATGTAAAAAGCAGAAGAACTGGATGTTGAACGAAAAATCTTCACATGCATCCTTGTTTAATATTATTTTTATAGTTGAATCTCAGTATAGCGAATCAGTACTAAATAGTATTATTTTTTAAAGTGGTAACTGTTTTTTACTAAATGACTGCTTTAATACAACGGTTGATTCTATGTTGGCGATACAGCTTAAGCTTCCCAGTTGGTGCTTTACAAACTGCTCATAACTTTCTAAATCCTGAGAGATAATTTTTAATAAATAGTCGTGGCTGCCTGAGATCACTGAGCACTCAAGTACATGCGGTAGTTTTTCTACATGTTGTTCAAACTGTTGTGCCGCACTCACTGAGTTTTGAC
Source organism: Pseudoalteromonas sp. TB41 (assembly GCF_000497975.1). Lineage (NCBI taxonomy): Bacteria > Pseudomonadati > Pseudomonadota > Gammaproteobacteria > Alteromonadales > Pseudoalteromonadaceae > Pseudoalteromonas > Pseudoalteromonas sp. TB41. Next base: position 16,051 of record NZ_AUTH01000078.1, read on the forward strand.
ACAGTCGCACGAAAGCATAAACCAGTACATTAAGATTGAGTGACTTAGGGTTAATAGCTGCGTGATAACCAATAATAACCTGTTCTTGCTCAAGTTTTTTAATGCGCCTTAGAGTAGGAGTATCCGAGAGATTAATGGTATTGGCTAATTCTGATACCGACATTCGGGCTTGCGATTGCAAGGCAACGAGTAGCTGCTGATCTTTATTATCTAACATGGCTATAGAATCTTATTAATTATTTGTCTAGTAATAGTGATTATTGCTAACAATAACTGCTTTTACTATTTTTTTTAGCGTTTTAACCTCTGGGATCTTTGCTAGCATTAAAAAATAATAATAACAGGATAAAGTTATGAGTTCTTACACCGCTAAATTTGATAATTGGATTAGGTCTGAGTTTGTTGCTCTAAACTCTCAGTTAGAAGAGTTGTATTGGCAACAAGATGATAAAGCAAATGTTGAAGGGGTTGGGGATAACTTAAAGCAGACCTTGAAAGAGCACGGTAATGCGTTGATCAGCGATTTATTAGCTGAAGGTAATACCGACGAAGGATTTGATAGCGCATTTGATTTACTTGGTAATGTCGGTTTGTTTATGGCGGCTTGTCGTAGACATGAAATTACAGAGCCAAGCAGAGAGAATAGTTCACCGCTGATAGAAGCATCGGCGCTTGCTATGCATATTGGTGCTTCTATTGGAGTAACTCCTCGTTTTGCCACCGCACATTTAACCACTCATAATAAAGCCATTAATGGCACCTATAAACGGTTTACAAATCTTGATGATGAAGCTCTGTTTTTAGATTACAACACCCAAGGTATTTTAGCGTATAAGCGCGCGAGTGATGCTTTACTAAAAATACTGCCATTAGGTATTTCACACCCAGTCACGGCTGAACTACTTGAGGTGGTTAAAACGGCACTTATTGATGTAATAGCGTCGAATAATGCCTTGTATACTCAACTTGATACCGAGCGTTTTTTTAATTGTGTACGCCCATACTACAAGCCTTACCGGGTAGGTAAAGAGGTTTACCGTGGTGCAAATGCGGGAGATTTTGCCGGCATTAATGTTATTGATATGCTGTTAGGGCTTTGCAGTGCCAATGAGCCGAGTTACTCACAAATGCTGGTGGATAAATTTTTATATATGATGCCAGAGGACCAACAAATATTGCGAGAAGCCATGCGTATGCAAAGCTTTATGGATGACTTCTTAAAAGCCGAGCAATATAAACACACAGAGTGGTTTCAAAAGCACGGCAAACTATTTATACAAGTGTGTAAATTACATGGTGACACCGCTATCGGTCATCATAATCAGTTGGTTGAGAAGTTTATTGCCCAACCGTCACTGCAAATGCAACAACAGCATATAAGCAAAGTAACTGCCAGTGGACCACCTTTACCGGTACTGCTCGATTCATTAGCTAAGTTAAGAGATAGGCGTGCCGCGGCAAAGCGTGACGACATAAATACGCGCTTTGATGATTTAAACACGCTAAAACAGTGGATTAATTAATATGGCTAAAAATGATTTTTGTATGCCACAGGGTTGTTATTTATTAAGCCACTCTGTTGGCCGCCCATTAAAAACGAGCTTAGAAAATGCCACTGAACATTTTTTTACTCCTTGGCAAGAAAGTGTAAAAGAGCCATGGCAACAGTGGTTACCCGCCATTGAAAGATTTACTGAGGCATTAGGGCAGTTGTTTAATGCGCCTAGTGAGCAATTTTGTCCTCAGGTTAATTTATCCAGTGGTTTAACCAAATTGGTTATGTCACACCCCGTATTTAATAAACCACAGTGTACAGTATTAATGGCGCAGGCTGATTTTCCCAGTATGGGGTTTGTAATGCAAAAAGCACTGCCTGAATGTGCAAAAATACGCTACATCCCTGAGCATGAAGACTTGAGTGATAGACAGGTATGGCAGCGATATTTAACTTCAGAGATTGATGGGGTATTTGTTAGCCATGTTTATTCTAATACGGGTGTACAAGCTCCCATAAACGATATTGTGGCGCTGAGTAAAGTCACGAATACACTCTCAATAATTGATGTGGCGCAATCGGCAGGGGTTATCCCTGTCGATCTAACGGCGTTAAATGCTGACTTTATGATTGGTTCAAGTGTGAAGTGGCTATGCGGAGGGCCAGGAGCTGCTTATTTGTGGGTAAATCCAAAGCAAATAACACAATGTGAACCAAAAGATGTTGGCTGGTTTTCACATCAAAACCCATTCGAGTTTGATATTGCGCATTTTCAATATAACGCTAAAACACTAAGGTTTTGGGGCGGTACGCCCTCGGTACTTCCTTATATTATTGCCGCTCATAGTATTGAATATATTGTTGAATTTGGCGTTGAACAAGTGAGATCGCACAACTTGATGTTACTTGAGTTAATTCAGCAGCAATTGGGCGCTTTTTTAATGTCACCTAGCGCTAAAGAGCAATGTAGTGGCACCGCTATTTTGCAGTTTTCTGAGCATCAGCAAAGTGTATTAACAGCATTAGAGACTGCAAAAATAAGTGTTGATGTGCGTAAACTCGGCATCCGTGTTTCACCTCACATATATAATACAAAGTCAGAGATACAAACATTTATTGATGTTGTGAAGCACATACTTAAGGTTGCTGACTAAGCTGCTGTTTTTTTTGAGTGAGTGCTTCTATTTGTTGTTGTGCTTGCTTGATTTGTGGGTCAAATCGCTGCTTAAGTGCCGCCGTTTCAGTGGTAATGGCATTCGCAATTGAGCTGGCTCCTAAGCGATTTGCTTTATCTTGGGTCATGTAATCGATTTGCTGTTTTTTTTGTGCGTATTCTTGTTGGTATTGTTTAATCTTAAGCTCAAGCTGCACAATATCACGCTCTATTTGTTGCACCGCTAGATAATCGTCAACAGAAGTATCGGCAACTGGTGTGTTCTCAGATTGTGGCGTATTTGTTTGCATGATGTTGACGTTTCTAAGCGTGATCACTTGAGCGTCTTCAGCGCAAGGAGTTTGACTAAAAGTAGGCACTCCTTTAATGGTACATTTATAAACCGTCACTTCATTTGCCATGCTAGCAGCACAGGCACCCAAACAACATAGTAGTAATATTAGCTTTGCCATGGTTAAACCTAAGCTGGTTTAAAGTACCATTTATAATGCACTAAGTTGTGACACCATACAATTTGTTTAATTTATTAGCATGCGCTCGCGACGGCCTTATACAAAGTGCGAATTAATAGAGGCTATTAAATTTTAGGCACAAAAAAACCACAATTAAGTGGCTTGTAATCAGTAATGGTGGAGAGGGAGGGATTCGAACCCTCGATAGAGCTACAAACTCTATACTCCCTTAGCAGGGGAGCTCCTTCGGCCACTCGGACACCTCTCCGACGCATTATTCAGCGTGTTATCAATCGGAAAAAACCAATTAATACAAATAAGTGGTGGAGAGATAGGGATTTGAACCCTAGAGGGGCTATAAACCCCTGCCGGTTTTCAAGACCGGTGCATTCGACCACTCTGCCATCTCTCCACGTCGTGATGCAGGATAATACTTAGGTGAGTTGCCTGTGTAAATAGCAAAAAGATCGTTTGCTTAAAAAGTGAGCGTAAATGCGGTTTTTTTTGTAAATTATGAAAATTAAAGATGATTTTTAGCTATGAGGAGGGAGCTGGCAGCAAACAGATGGAGCTAAAGAAGAAACTTCATTTAGTGGTTGGGTGTTTGCTGCAACAATACAAAAATCATGGTTGGGTGATTATTTGTATTGAATTGCACCGCCAAGTGCTAATTTTTTTCCGTAACGGTTAAGTTTAGCTAACATTCTCGCTTTGCGATTAGTTGGTTTAACTGCAACGTGAGTTGTGGCTGTTTGGTTTAATGTATTAATTGGGTTCATTGTATTCGCTCCAAGGTTGTGTCTGTTGAAAACGTGTGCATTTTGCCCGTAGGCTGGTTAAAAATAAAGCGATAAAAATTGCTGGTGAAGTATTAGTTTTTTTAATCTGAAAGTGTTTTTTTTGATTTGCTATTTAATGGCGTTTTTTTTGATTTTGTATATTTATTCATTATAGTCGTGTGCTATATCACTTTTATACGGGGTTTTTGCAGTTTTTTTAATTTTAATATGTTTATAAATAGATTATTTTGAATGGTTATTCAGATTAAATTATTTTGTATTAATGGGGTGGGTTTTACTTCGTTAAAAGATTTAACATGCTATTTATAGGTGGTTAATTATTTATCAGAGAAGAGCATTAAAGAAACGATAAAAAAGAGTGTTGCTAGGCTTTTAAATTATAAAAAAAGTGCCTAGGTTACTAGGCACTTTGGAGTTAGTTGCGTTTTAAAACGCGTCTAACTGGGGATCGCACCGCCTCAAGAATTTAAAACTTAAAAAGAGGTGGTTTTAATATGTTGCAATTTGGGCTTACAATCATCAGCTCGGACGGCATTCTAAGTGATCTAGAGCGAAGTGAAGATTATACTTTGGTTTGTATTTTACTATGAAGCCACAAAATGCCTCTGCACAGCAAGAGCAGATCCGCTCAACAGTCTATTATTTGAGTTAAATGGGACTGGTGGGGGTAAAAAACGCAAAATGCGGCATAGCTTAAAAGCAAATGCCGCAAAGGGAGATTAATTAAAATGCTGAGCAGTTAGTGCTGTTTTATAGTAAATAACTCATAGCCTTTTAATGCAGGCACTTGCGCAGCAAGTTGAGTTTCTTGTTGTGCGATTTCAACAAAGTCACCACACAGTGTATTTGCACGCTGTTCAAGTTTTTTTGCATGGAGCTCTACTTTTTCTTCTATTTGTGCGCCCATATTTTCCATGCGCTCTTCAAAGGCTTGCATGTCGCCACCTGAACCCATTAGCTCAGAGCCTAATGCTACTAAAATACTGCCCATTGATTGCATTACGGCCGACTCAACGGCAGTTTCTATTTGTTGTTCAAACTGCTGTTCAAAGTTTTCACCAAACTGAGTGAAGCTTTGCTGGCCCATGACAAATGTACCTTGTTGGTAAAAGGTACCCTCTACTTCTTGTTGAATATCGTCCATTAAGGTAGCAATGTTATCGAGGCCATCAATATTAAATGCATTGGCGACTTCTTCTAATGCAACGCCCGCAATTTTAACGCCATCAAGTGCAATGTTGGCTACTTCAGGTAATTGCGCACGTAAATTATCTGTGTAGTTGGTCAGTGCTTGGCGCTGAGCGCTATTTAATGCTACTTGCTCGCCATTGATCGACAACTCACCTTGAGTGGTAAAAGTCATACGTTGATTGTTGGCTTTAAAAATTTCTAATTCACTTGGCTTTATACGTACATCGTTTTTAAACTCAACTTTACATTCGTCGTTACTAAATGTAATTGAAGAGCTGTTATCGTTATGAGCCATGGCGACGGGGGCGCACATAATTGCGCTAACTAATAATAATTCTTTCATGTTTATTCTCTGTTTTTTGATGATGATAATTAACTTATAACAAGTTTGGCGCCAATAGTTTTTAGTGTTTAAAAACAGTGGTTTGTGATTTTTAAGGTGCTTTGAAGTTGAAAGTAAAGTTATTAAAAAAGCTAAAATTTGGTCAAAATAACCAACAGTTAAATGATAATAAATAAAATTTATCGATACGATAAAAAACTCTCACTTTCCACAATTCAAATTTAGCGCTATTTATTCACAATACTGACACAGAGACTATTTAGGATAGCGATGTGGCTTTATTTTGACGTAAATTTGTACAATGAATTTGCGTTGAACATTTTAATTTCACCAATTATCGCGATACAAGAATCCGTAATTGGTCTCAAACACTTTATGGAGTGGGTTGTGGGTAAGACATTTAGTTACGATGCGCTAGATGATGATTTTGTTGAAGACGAATACGAAATGGTCGGGCGTAATCAACACGACAAGAAAAAGCAAAAGGTGAAAAGAAAGTTAGAGGATTACCTTGAGCAAAAACGCTTGCGTAAAAACCTAGGTGAAGATGACTTAAACGATTATATTGATTAGGTTGTCGCTAGTACAAATCAGTGCCGACATATTAGCTTTTAACTGCTACTTAGTTAGTATTTAGAGCTCTGTGGGTTGGTAATAAAGAGGCTTTATGCCTCTTTATAATTTTTAAGCCTCAAACTTTAGCTGCGAGCAATGCTTTTTCAATTACTTTTTCTAGTTTTTCAGGTTTAGTAAAGGGCGCGTAGCGCTTAATCGGTGAGCCATCTGCATTAATCAAAAACTTTGTGAAGTTCCACTTAATTTTTCGTGTCAAAAACCCCGGCAATACAGATTTTAAATAGCGAAAAACCGAATGTGTATGCTGACCATTAACGTTCACTTTTTCTGCGATTAAAAAACTAACTCCGTAATTGATTAAACAACCTTGCGCTATTTGATTCGCGTCTCCGGGTTCTTGCTGGCCAAATTGGTTACACGGGAAACCTATAATGACTAAACCTTGGCTGGCATACTTTTCGTGTAATGCTTGCAATGACTCGTATTGATAGGTGAATCCACACTCACTTGCGGTATTTACTATTAACACAACTTTACCTACAAACTCTTTAAAATCGATAGGTTGGCCTTGCAGGCTAGTAGCACTTAGTTGATGAAATGGGTGCATATTATTAAGCTATTATTTGTTTATTTGGCATAGTCTAACCTTTGCTTGGTGATTAACAAAGTCGAAATAGTGAACACTGCTATGGCGTTACTGTTAATTTAAAATCAAAAATAACCCCATACCAGCAAGTGTTGTTAGGTAAATATTATGTGTTTTGTAAGCAACTATAATGGCTACAATCGCTGCGCTTAAATAAGGGTTTTGCCAATTTAGATTAATGCCACCATCATTTATAAATACAATCGGCACCCAAATCGCTGTTAGAACCGCAGGTGCACTGAAGCTCAAAAACTGCTGCATTTTAGGCCCTACTTTAAATGGTAGCGCGCGGTGTAAGAATAAATAACGGGTAAAAAAGGTAATACATGCCATAAGTAAAATAGTCGTCATCATGATTTAGCGTCCTTATTTTTTACTATTCTAGTTACAGCGTAACCTGCACTCATTGCTAATAGTGCTGAGCATACTAACCACAGCTCAAAGCCTGTGCTTTTTAATAAAGTAGCACAGATCCCTGCAACAATGACCGTGACAAGAGTGGCTAAATTTTTAACTCCTGGGATAACCAAAGCAATAAAGGTTGCAGCAATCGCAAAGTCGAGTCCTAAGTTGGTGAGATCAGGGAGCATAGTACCGGCTACAATACCGATAAGTGTCCAAATATTCCAAGCAATGTAAAAGCTAAAGCCTGCGCTGAGCGCGTAAACTAGGCGCGTTTGAGTCTGGTAGGCGCGAGGGTGATGCGAAAAAGCAAATAGTTCATCAGTTAAGACAAAGCTGACTGGAAGGCGCCAACGCATGGGTTGCTCAATCACTTTGTGACGAACCGCCAAGCCATATAAAAAATGGCGAGAGCTAATAATAAACGTGGTAAATAAAATGGTTAATAGAGGGGTATTACCAGCAATGAGCTCAATTGCAACCAGCTGCGCCGAGCCTGCAAATACCAGTAGCGACATGGCTTGAGTTTCAAAAGGGGTAAAGCCATTTTGTATTGCCAACGAGCCACATAAAATCCCCCAAGGAATAACGGCTAAACATAATGGCAGCATATCTAAAAAGCCTTTTAGTATCGGTTTTTTAATGGACTGCATGTGTTTTACTCTGCGCACTGGTAGAAAGACTCATTAGGATACCTTAATATTAAGATGCTAAAATAGTTAGCGTTTTAGATGATACTGTTTTTTAGGGAAGGTGCAATGTTCAAGGTAAAAGTGTGGGATGGCTTTTTAAGAAGCTTTCATTGGTTATTAGTATTGAGTATTGCTGCGCTTTATTTTAGTGCTGAAGAGGGCATGATAGAGCTACATTTTGTGGTTGGCTTTTTTACTTTAGCGCTTATCTCAACGCGGATTATATGGGGTCTTATAGGCAGTAAAACGGCAAGAATATCGGCATTACTGCATTCTCCTAAGTCGGTGCTTGCTTCTTTTAGTGGCAAAAAAATAAATGATGTGGGCCATTCTGCACCAGGTAGTTATATGGTGTTATTATTTTTTATACTGATTATTACGCAACTGGTTAGTGGTTTAATGAGCAGTGATGGCATTTTAACTGATGGCCCGTTAGCGCAGTATGTATCGAGTGATACGATTGATTTTGCCAACTGGCTGCACCATATCAATTTTGATATTTTATTTTATGCGATTATTTTGCATGTTGTGGCTATTATTGCTTACAAAATTAAAGGCAAGCCTTTAGTAAAAGCAATGATCACCGGCAATAAAGCACTGCCAACACAAAGCTCAGAGCCTGAGACAAAGTCACCATGGATTGCATGGTTTTTATTGTTACTATTACTGATTTTATTAATGAGTACTTGGGGAAGTGAGCCTTTAAGTTATCTGCTTAGTTAAAAAAATGGCGCTAATACAGCGCCATTTTTATTGTTTAATACACAGAATTTATTAGTCTTTGAATTGCTTATGGCAATCTTTACAGCCTTTAGCCCATGCACCAAATGCTTTACCAATGACCGCTTTGTCACCTGTTTGAGCTGCTACAGCAAGTTCATCAGCATATTGCTGAAACGCTGTCGCTTTTTTCATAAAAGTATCGTTTTCAGACCATACCGCAGGAAGTGCTGATGTATCGCCTTTTTCAGTGCCTGCGTAAAAGGCCTCCCAAGGCATTTTAGATAATGCCGCCGCGTTATTTGCACGCTGTTTGAATTGCTCTGCATCAAAAGGAATTTTACCCTTAAGCATGGCACCCATATCGCCTATTTGAACTGAAATCATAGAAAATGCAGCTTGGCGATACTCAATTGCATCACTCGGCTCTTTAAATGCAGAATTTGCAGATACACTAAGTGCGCATGTAGATAGTAATGCCCCGATAAATACTTGCTTCAATTTCACTTTACTCTACTCCTTTGAGGGTTCTTTAATTATCTTTGTATATTAGCTTAGGCTTTAGTTCAAGGGAAAGCATAGATTATTACTTTGATATTATTAACGGGATTTTAATCGGGCTGATATTATTTTACGGTTTATTGTGAATGTTTGTAAATGCAGTGTTGCTGCTTGTTGTTTGATTGTGTACATTCAGGTGTCATAAAAATAACCAATGAAGAGCATTTATGAAAAATAATATTTTTAAGCTGTCAGCGTTGTCTGCAGCGATAGTAATTTCGCTATCAGGGTGTGGTGGCAGCGATAATGATAATAACAGTAAAGTTCCAGTTGTTACTGATGTAGCACCAAAAGCGAGTGACGTTGTCGTTACTGATTTAAAACAATGGGTACCAGTTACTGCTGACTTTAAAGCAAGTGATAATGATGGTGACGCACTTACTTTTAGTTTTACTGAAAATGGTGAAGAAATTACCGCGCAAGATGGTGTGTTTAAGTTTAGCCATGGCATGTTAACGGTAGAGGGTACATCATTTACATATGTTCCTGTTTCTGGTGAAGATGCGGTTATTGATTACACAGTAACGGCAAACGGTAAAACGGCCTCTGCGAAAATTAATATCTCAGGAATTATTGGAGATCCTCTTGCAAATCAGCAATGGCACTTAAACAATACAGGTCAGAAAGCTTACTCGCTTAGTGATGAGATGAAACAAGGCTTAATTGATTTATACGTTAGCCTATTTGGTAATACAGAAGAAGAAGCACAAGCCAATGTTAACGCTAGTTTTGCTCAATCAGAAGCAACAGAGCTTGTAGCTGGTGAGGATATGAATGTTGTTGATGCTTATGCTCAAGGTGTTACTGGCGAAGGTGCAACTGCAGTTGTAATCGATTCGGGTATGGAAATCCGTCATGAAGATTTGATAGACAATGTATTACCAAACCGCTCTTTAAACTTAAATGCTGATGCGGCTGACCGTACAGACCCTACTAGTATGTCAAACAGTGGTGATCACGGTACAAGTGTTGCTGGTTTGATTGCTGCAAAAGGTTGGAATAGCAAAGGCGGTCGTGGTGTTGCACCGGATACTGGCTTAATTGGTATGAATTACCTTGGTGGTGACAAAATCCCACAAACTGAGTTAATGGTGCATGGTTTCCCTGGAAGCGGCATTAGCACAACAGAAAATATTTCTGCATTCAACCGTAGTTACGGGATTACAGTCCCGGCATTTATAGCTTATTCAGAATTAGATGAAGCTATTGAGTCATACCCAAACCTAAACCTGCGTGATGGCAAAGGCGCGCTTAACATTAAATCGAGCGGAAATTCATTTGATGGTGATCGTAATGAAGGAACATTATGTGCAGATAATGGTGCAAATGAGTTAGGGTTAACTTGTTATAACGGTGCTTTTGAGCCTAGCCAAGGTCATCCTTACTACTTAAGTGTTGCTGCCGTGAACGCTAATGGCAAACATACAAGTTACTCTACGGCAGGTGCTAACTTAATGGTTTCAGCGCCAGCTGGTGAATTTGGTCGTTGGTCTCCTGCTATGGTAACAACGGATCAGATGACTTGTATTAATGGCTACTCAGGCTTTAATAGTGGTGCAGTTGCAAGCTATACTCAGAGATATGGAGAAGAGTTTGCTATAAGCCAGTTCCCATTTAACTATCCTGGTAATGAAGATAACGCAAGTTGTAACTATACATCTACATTTAACGGTACATCGTCTGCTGCGCCAAATGCATCAGGTGTAGTCTCACTTATTCTTTCGGCTAATCCTGAACTAACTTGGCGTGATGTGCGTCATATCTTAGCGTCAACAAGTACACTAATTGATGCTGATAATGCTACTGTTAATCTAACTGTAGGTGCAGGTGAGTTTGTTGCGCATGATGGTTGGGTTGAGAATGCTGCGGGCTATAGTTTTAACAATTTATATGGCTTTGGTCGTGTTGATGCCGGTGAAGCAGTGAAAATGGCTAAAGCTTATGACACCAACTTAGGTGAACAAGTTATTACAACTTGGAACGGTGTTGGTTCAGTGGTTGCTGATAATGCTTTGGCACTAGAGATTCCTGATAACAGTGCTACAGGTTTAACGCAAGAAATTGTAGTTACAGAAGAATTAAACATTGAGGCAATGCAATTTAAATTTGATGTAAGTAATCCAGAAATGGGTTTCGGTCTCGGTGATGGGACACAAACATCTGCCGGTAGCGACTTAGCTATCGAAGTTACCTCACCAGCTGGCACGAGAAGTGTGTTGCTTTCATCTAAACAGGCACTATTTCTTCCTGCACTTAGTAGCGACTTTAGTTTTAATGCAGGCTATATTTTAAAAGATGCAGTAATCATGTCGAATGCATTTTATGGTGAATCGACGAAAGGTACTTGGACTATTCGCTTACTTGATACGAGCGCGGATAGTTTTGCACTTGATGATAATATTGATAACTTTTTAGATGTAACAGGCATTACTAACAACGTAGCATTGAGTGTTTTAGAGGGTGTATCTCTTCGTGCATTCGGTCATGCAGATCAAGAGTAAGGATTATAAAATGAAAGTTAAACAATTAATCGTATTAGGTGCTGCTGCGTGTATTTCGTTTGGGGCAACAGCAAACACTAGCTCAGATAAAGAGCTTCAGCTTCCTAAGAAACAAGTAGCTAAATTAAAGTTTGATAAAGCGGATTTTGGTTCTTACAAAATTGAAAAGAACTTACGTTTAGTGCCTTCGAGTGTTGCTTCAGAAGAGCATGTCGTTATGCAAAAAGGTGAGATGACAGTAGTAAGCGTAGATAAATCGTCTGATGTGGTCACAAAAGGAACATTAGTTCGCAATATTTTTACTAATAACCTAACGTCACTATCAGGTAATATTACTATTCTTTTAAAAGATGGTATGAGTGCAAGCGATGTTGCTTCGGCTGCAGGTTTGAAGGTCGTATCTTTATTCCCAGGCACTAAAATTGCTGTTTTAGCTGTAAATGATGGTCAAGATATTTTAGTTGCATCAAAGCAGCTAAAAGAATCTGGTTTGATTAAAGAAGCTAAAATAGAAGTGTTAGAAACTATTTACACTGCACAGTAATCTGTTTTAAATAAGTAAAACCCCGAGTAGCACGATTGACTCGGGGTTTTTTATTATTCGTTTATATCTATATCTGCGAAAATCATCCCTCGACGCATACTGCGCGTTGCCAAGAACACCTCACCGAGTAATGACATAAATGCACATATCAGTAATGCCATGGCACCAACAAAACAGCTGCCAATAGTGACACCTAAATTAATCGACTGTATGTGAGATAAAAATAACAGCATAACCACGGCGCAAACTAATAGTGCACTTAATACACTTAAACTAAATGCAATGTGTATGCAGCGAGAGCGCTTAAGGAGTGCTCTAAGCTCTGTAGTCAGAGACAAGTTAAATTCTTCATCGGTGCTAACTTTTAATTTTCGCTCTAACTGTCTGGCTCTGTCTGTAATTCGCGCCAAGCGATTAGATAAAACCCCGAGCGTTGCTGCAATACCAGTAATTAAAAAAACGGGTGCAACCGCTGTTTGAATGACCTTAGCCATTGTTAAAATGTTAATTACATCGTTATTCATTATTGTCCTTATTGATTAGCAGCAGGAAGAGACTATTTAATGCTGCTTCGTTACTGTTAGGATAACTGAAGTCTTAACTATATAAAAAGAATTTCTCGGCTCCCTTTTTACATAGCTTCACAAACTAAATTTCTGTCGTGTTTAATATTAGGTATATTTAATATAATAAAAACAACAGGGATTTAAATTAATGAAACACACTTCGTTTACGCTTGCCGTAATATCGTTAGCTATTTTAGGTGGTTGTAATAAAGCACCTGAAGTTAAACAAAACACGCCTACTGAACAGTCTGTATCTCAAATCGCAGTAATGCCGCCGGTTGCTAAAAAAGTACCATATGAAATGTCTATTCATGGCGACACTCGTATCGATGATTATTACTGGATGCGCGATGATGAGCGAAAAGATCCTGAGGTACTTAGTTACCTTGAGGCTGAAAATGCTTATACAGATGCAATGCTTGCGCATACAAAAACGTTACAAACTAGGTTATTTGAAGAGCTAAAAGGGCGAATTCAAAAAGACGATGATTCAGTGCCAGTTAAAAACGGTGACTATTATTATTCATCACAAACTCGCGGTGATAACGAATACGCAACTTATGTACGTAGTAGTGATTTTGCAGGCACTGACCAGCAGGTTATTTTAGATGTAAACGAGCTAGCTAAGGAACATGATTATTATGCCGTAAGTGGTTTAGATGTAAGTCCAAACGGCAATTTAATGGCATATGGTGAAGATACCGTAAGTCGTCGTATTTATAATATAAAAATAAAAGACTTAAGCTCTGGTAAATTACTCGAAGATACGCTTAAAGGCACGAATGGCAGTGTTGTTTGGGCAAACGACAACAAAACGCTTTATTACATAAAAAAAGATTTACAAACTTTACTAGGTTACCAAGTTTATCGTCATACGCTCGGTACCCCACAGGCTGAAGATGAACTCGTTTATGAAGAAACAGATACTAGTTATTACATGGGTATTAGCAAAAGCAAAGACGATTCAGAAATTTATATCTGGCACAGCAGTACAACTGCGTCAGGTGTATCGGTTTTAAGTGCTGATGATGTTAAAGCTATGCCAAAACGCTTGATTGAACGTGAAGCGGATCTGGAGTATGGAATTTCTAAGCTGGGTAATACTTACTACATTGTCACTAATTTAAACGCAGTCAACTTTCAGTTAATGAAAGTAGATATTGATAAAGCTGGCGATAAAGCTAATTGGCAAACGGTGATCCCCGCTCGCGATAATATAAAATTAGAAGGCATCGACTTATTTAACGACTACTTAGTGTATCAGCAGCGTGAAATGGGTCAGTCGACTATTATTGCTCGTAACTTAACCACGGGTAAAGAGATACCGCTTAGTTTTAACGACAGTGCTTATACAATTAGCACCTACGGTAACAATGATTTAAATAGCGATACATTACGTGTGTATTATACCAGTATGACAACACCCGCTTCATCGTATGATGTTAATTTAGCTACTGGCAATAAAACATTACTTAAACAACAAAAAGTACTCGGTGATTTTAGTGCAGATAATTACGCATCAGAGCGAATTTTTGTCACTGCACGAGATGGTATTAAAGTACCGGTAAGCCTAGTCTATCGCAAAGACATGTTTAAAAAAGAGGGAACTAATCCGCTGCTACAATATGGTTATGGCTCGTATGGCGCGACCATGGACCCTACCTTTTCTAGCGCTCGCTTAAGTTTGCTCGAACGGGGTTTTGTATTTGCCATTGCGCATATTCGCGGTTCACAAATGTTAGGTCGCCCTTGGTATGAGGACGGTAAACTACTGACTAAAAAGAACACCTTTAACGACTTTGTAGATGTTACCAAGGCATTGGTTGAGCAAAAGTATGGTGCAAAAGATAAAATATTTGCTCAAGGTGGCAGTGCGGGTGGCTTATTAATGGGGGCAGTGGCAAACCAAGCTCCTGAGTTGTATAAAGGTATGGTGGCTGCGGTTCCATTTGTTGATGTAGTGACCACGATGCTTGATGCAAGTATTCCACTTACAACCAACGAATACGGTGAGTGGGGTAACCCTAACGAGAAAGAATACTATGAGTATATGTTATCGTATTCACCTTATGATCAGGTCAGTAAGCAAGATTACCCAAATATGTTAGTTACTACTGGCTTACATGATTCACAGGTACAATATTTTGAGCCTGCAAAGTGGGTGGCTAAGCTGCGAGATTACAAAACAGATGATAACAAGCTACTGTTTAAAATCGATATGGAAGCAGGGCACGGAGGTGCATCAGGTCGCTTCAAACGCTTAGAAGATACTGCATTAAATTATGCTTTTATGCTTGATTTAGCGGGTGTGAATAAGTAACTGGTCTGGCAATATCAATAAGCGCAGCTATTTGCTGCGCTTTTTTATTTTTAAATATACACAAATGCTTTGCATTGGATAAATAAGCATTTACATTAAGGTGGCTAATGAGTGTGAATATTATTTTAGCGCAAAATAAAAACGAGAAGGGAGAGTGTAATGGAACAAAATCAAGAGATTAAAGTCGTCAATAAAGATGACCGCACATGGGCACTGCTATGTCATTTAAGTGCATTAGCGGGGTTTATTGTGCCATTTGGGTCGGTACTCGGCCCTCTTATTATCTGGTTAATTAAAAAAGATGAAATGCCAATTGTTGATATACATGGCAAAAAAGCCCTTAATTTTCAAATTACTATGGCTATAGCTTATTTTGTTTGTTTTTTACTAATTTTTGCAGCGGTTGGTTTACTACTGTTACCTGTGGTGGCTATTTTTTCATTTGTGATGGTGGTTATCGCAAGCGTGAAAGCCAACGATGGCAAAGAGTTTAATTATCCCCTTAGCTTAAATTTGATAAAATAACTGTTTTTATTATTCAGCGCTTTGGTTTTAAGTTAAAAAATCGTCAAACCCAGCTAATTGCTGGGTTTAGTTTTTAGCCATAAGGGAAAGATGCTCTATATAACATTATTTTTTACAGCATTTATATCTGCCACGTTATTACCTAGCTCCTCTGAAGTATTGATGGGTGGCATGATCATGCAAGGCAATACTAACTTATGGCTAATTTGGTTCGCAGCAACCTTGGGTAATGTACTAGGCAGTTGTGTTAACTATTGGTTAGGGACGCAGGCATTGCGTTTTAAAGATAAAAAATGGTTTCCAGTGTCTGAAAAAGGGCTTAAAAAAGCACAACAGCAGTTTAATAAATATGGTGTTTATAGCCTGTTGTTTGCTTGGCTGCCCATCGTTGGCGACCCACTAACCGTTATTGGCGGCGTGTTTAAAGTTCGCTTTACTACATTTTTAGTGCTGGTAACGCTCGGCAAGGGGTTACGTTATTTAGCGGTAATAGCCCTTGCCGTTGGATTATTTGTGCCAGTCGAGGGTTAAAGAAACCGAATCGGCAAAGCGCAACGCATGAGGTTTATCTACTCGAGCCTTAGCATAATTAACACTTGGGTGTGAGTGGCAAACAGCAAGAATTTCAGCAACTAGTTTTTCTAACAATAAAAAGTGTCCTTGCTCCACTAAGCTAATCACCTCTTTAGTAATCACTTTGTAGTTAAGTGCTTGGTCTACTTCATCTGTTTCACAAGCTTGATCAGCAGGGTAGTGAATTTCAAGGTTAATGACCACATCTTGTTTTTTTTCACGCTCATCAGGATTAAAACCAATAAATGTGCGTAGTCGTAAATTAGTTACATTAATAATTGCGTTTGCCATACATTATCCTTTGATCAGCTGTAAAAACTCATTACGTGTTTTCGGATCGGCTCTAAAGTTTCCTAGCATTACCGAGGTACGCATGCTTGAGTTTTGCTTTTCTACACCACGCATCATCATACACATGTGTTTTGCTTCAACAATTACCCCCACACCTTTTGCACCGGTTACTTCCTCAACCGCTTTTGCAATTTGATGGGTAAGCTGTTCTTGAATTTGAAAACGACGCGAAAACATATCAACAATACGCGCAAACTTAGATAAGCCTAATACTTTGCCATCAGGGATATAAGCAATATGACAGCGGCCAATAAAAGGGAGTAAATGATGTTCACACATAGAGTAAAGCTCGATGTCTTGTATCAATACCATGTCGTCAGCGTCAGAGGTGAATACCGCATTGTTAGTGATTTCGTTAAGCGTTTGACGATATCCTTGAGTAAGGTACTCCATCGCTTTTGCAGCGCGTTTTGGGGTATCAAGTAACCCTTCACGTTCAGCGTCTTCACCTACAGCAGTTATAATTTTTTGATAGCTTTCTTTTAATTCGTTATGCATAAGTTTCTCAGTTTTATTAGGACTTACTTAAGATGGCGACCACCATCAACAGGTAAAGCACGCCCTGTGATGTAATGGCTGTTCAGTAGTAGGTCTATACTATTAATAATTTCTTGGCATCCAGGTTCGATACCCATTAATGATTTTTTTAAAGTTTTAGCGCGATACTGCTCATCATCATGTTGGTTAAAAATAATTAATGATGGTGCGACTGAATTTACTTTTATGTTAGGTGCATATTTAGCACTAAATGATTTAGTTAAGTTATCCAGTGCGGCTTTACTGGCCGCATAAGCAAGATGCTTTGGACTGCCTGTTTCCACTACATAATCAGTCAAATGAATAATGTCAGCGGGTTTAGCATGCGACGCCTGATAATTTAATAGTAAATCTGCGCAGTGTAAGTTTACCAAGTACGGTGTTTTTGCATGAATGCGCATCATATTGTCAAACAGCTGCTCAAAGTGGGGGTTGTTAGCTTCACAGTCCCAGCTTGATGCATTATGAATAACCGCCCTGAGTGAGTCAGTGTGTGATTTAAGCAACGTAATAAAAGTATTAATGCCCTCATCAGTACTAAAGTCAGCATAAAGACAGGTAACTCCTTGTTGTTCCAACGAATCAACAGCCTCATGACGGGTCCGATAAGTAATAATGACCGCTTGCCCTTGGGCTATAAAGTGCTTTGCCAGCGCAAGCCCTATACGTTGTGCTGCACCAGTAATCAAAATAGGGGGTGTCATAAAATATAAAACTCTCTGTTGGCAAGCGTTAAGGTTAACTTTTAAAAATTTAAGCCACTTATTTTCACGTCATGTTTACGTAAAATACAAGCGGCTCGATCAGTTAAATCACGCTTATAATATTGATTTAAAAAGCATCGTATATTGTTGGAATAGGCTGGCGCTTATGTTGCGTGCGCTGGTAAATTGCAATTAGCGTTTCTTCTACATGACTTGAAACTGCTTTACCTTCTAAAAAGTCATCAATTTCTTCATAACTTAAGCCAAGTGCTTCTTCGTCTGTTAGTCCAGGTCTATCACTTTCTAAATCCGCTGTTGGTGCTTTCTCAACTAAAAGCGCAGGCGCACCCAATGTGGTTGCTAATGCGCGAACTTGGCGTTTTGATAGGCCAAATAAAGGAGCCAAATCGCATGCACCATCGCCAAATTTAGTGTAAAAACCCGTAATATTTTCAGCACTATGATCGGTACCGACCACTAAGCCTTGGCAAAAGCCGGCTATTTCATATTGCGCAATCATGCGTTGACGTGCTTTGACATTACCTTTAATAAAATCGATTTTATCTTGCGAAGGGAGTGTTTGTTCGGTACCCGCGAGAGTTGCCATTGTCTGCTCATGCAGAGCATCGGTTGCGGGTTTAATGTTTACTGTCATGCGGGTGCTCGGCTTAATGAAATCAACCGCCATTTGCGCTTCACTTTCATCAGCTTGAACGCCATAAGGTAGGCGTACAGCAATAAATTGATAATGAGTGTCAGGGTGTTCTTGGTTTAGCTCATCAATAGCAAGTTGACACAAACGGCCACAGGTCGATGAATCTACACCACCACTGATCCCTAGTACAAGTGAGGTTGAATATGCCGCTTTTAAACGTGCTTTAATAAAATCCACTCGGCGTTTAATTTCAGCGTTTACATCAATCGAAGGCTGAACTTTCATTTCAGCCATAATCTCGGCGCGCATGGCCCGCTCCTTTAGTTAAATAATTTTTACGCTCTACATAGAGCAACTATTATGTGATTTCATATTTATGAATTAAAGCCCTAAGTGAGCTTTTATTTGTTTAAGCTGGACTTTTAGCTCATCAATTTCTGCAAGTAAGTCATTTAGCTCAGTGTTTTTTATATCATCAGTGTGTGTTTGTGCCTCAAGTGAAGCCTCGTTCACAGATGATTGATCTGCAAATAAATGAATATATCGACAATCCCGTTTACCTGATTCGCGCGGCAGCTTTTTAACATGATTGCTTTGAATTAGTTGTTCAAGTGACTTTTCAACATCATCAATATGAGCAAAGTCGGCAAGGCGGCTACTGCGTGTTTTTAATTCGCCAGGTGTTTGTGCGCCTCGCAATAATAATAAACAAATAATCGCCCTTTGCTGTTGATCAAATTGCAGGTGACTAAACTCAGTATTACAAAAACGATGATCGTATTTATTAACTCGCCCAGACAGCCCTTCATTTACAGTGACTAATCGCATACTGATTAATTCATCAACGGTTGTTTGAACTTGCTCTTCTATATAATTAACAACTGGCGCGCGATTCGATTTTTGATTACAGGCATTTGTTAATGCATTTAACGATAAAGGGTAGTGCTCAGGTGTTGTGCTTTGTTTTTCTAATAAACAACCAATAACGCGTTGTTGCTCCATTGATAATTGCAATTGCATACCTTATCTCACCTAATAAATTCTATTTTTAGCTTACACTGTTATTTGCTTGTAAGCCATTGCTGGAGCTTAGAATGAAGAGTTGTGGCATTGAGGGGTTTAGTTAAATAATCATCCATACCAGTGGCTAAACATTTGTCTTTATCACCCTGCATTGCGTTTGCGGTAAGCGCTATTATTGTTATGTTTTTATTTACCTTACCTGCTTTGCCTTCTCTGATGGCAATAGTTGCTTGGTAGCCATCCATCGTAGGCATTTGGCAATCCATTAATATTAATTGATAAGTGTTAGCTGGGTTTTGATTCAACTTTTCAACTGCCTCAGCACCATTTTCAGCAATCTCAAATGTCACGTTCAACTGTTTTAAAAAAGCAGCGGTAACAACTTGGTTAATTTTATTATCTTCTACTAATAAAACATGCGCCGCCAGTGTATCTGTCATAACCTCAGTGGCAGCAAGCGACTTTAGTTGTGTATCAACGTGTGTTTGCTCGATAGTGCTTTTTGCAGTCAGCGCATTTTGTAAATCAAAAGGGGTGAGTGGTTTAAATACGAGGGTTTCTTCGGTTAATGGTAAGGTCGCGTTTTTATTTGTATAACTCATGGGAGCCATAATAATTAAATGGCTGTTACTTTTTATTAAAAACTGCTTAAGTGCGAGTGCTTGAGCTTCGTATAATGGTTCAAATAAAGCACTGTCAACGAGCACAATGTTTGGTGGGGTATCTTCATGGCTATTAATGTAGTCACTTATAGACAGGTAATCGCAAATCGTGCTGACCTTGCCCCCCCAGCGAGTTAATTGTTTTTTGGCAATAGTGGTATTGAGTAAGCAATCATCAATAACCCAAATACGCTTATTTTTAATTGCTTGATATGCTTCGTGCTGTTGAACTAATTGAGGGATTATCTTTATAAAAAAGGAAAATGTACTGCCTTTATTTGGTGTACTGCTCACATTCACTTCGCCACCCATGAGCTCACAAAGCTGCTTTACAATAGCAAGACCCCGGCCTGTGCCACCATATTGGCGTGTGGTTGATGTGTCTGCTTGAGTAAATGAGTCAAATAAATGGGGCTGTTTCTCTGCGCTGATTCCTATACCTGAGTCAGCGATTGCACATTCTAAAACTGTGGCGTCAAGTGTGTGGGCTATTTTAGCGGTTACCAATATTTCACCGTTTTGGGTGAATTTAACGGCATTACCAATTAAGTTACTTAAAATTTGACGTAATCTATTCGGATCGCTAATAAATTCGCTGCTAGTGATATGTGTTGCATCCAAAATTAACGTGGTGTTATTTTGTTCGGCTTTTAATGCAAATGACTCAACCACTTCACCCAGTAAGCGAGGTAAATTAAATTGAATATTTTCAATGTCTAACTTGCCAGCCTCTATTTTAGAAAAGTCTAAAATATCATTAATAATTCCTAATAATGACTCTGCAGATGATTGCGCAAGTTTAATATGATGCTTTTGTTGTTGATCTAATTGGGTTGCTTTAACAATATTAAGCATTCCCAACACCCCATTCATGGGTGTGCGAATTTCATGGCTCATACTGGCTAAAAACTCACTTTTTGCAATCACAGCTTGTTCTGCGGCTTCTTTTGCCTTGACTAGTTGTGCCTCTGTTTCTATACGTTGTTGGCTAGAGTAAAGGCTGCCAATTAAAGCCCCTACAGCAATTAAAAAGCTTTCTTCATTATGGCTCCATGTTCTAACTATATCTTGCTCAGCACAAACTATTCCAATAGAGCCACTGCTTGCAGGAATAAGAACACACAGCATCGCCTTGACTGAAAACGGTTGAAGGTAGCTTTCTTTGATAGGGGCTAAGTAGGGATGTTGTTGAGCATCATCAACACAAAATATCGCTTTTCGTTCTATTGCGGTAAAAAAGTCAGGAATAGTTTCTTGCAGCCACGGAATATTATTTTCGCTACCTGAACGATTAAAACTCGCAAATTGAATTAGCTGGGTTCTTTGTTGATTAAACAATTTTATACTGGCGCAGTTTACCTCAAGGGCTTGGCAAATAGACTGCGTGATTAATTCTTTAGATTGGCTTAGTTTGCCATTTAATATTTCATCACTCACCGTTAAGGAGGCCAAGGTTTCGTTAAAACGAGCAATTTTGCGATTTTCTAATTCTACTTTTTTACGGGCATCAATATTTTGTAATGAACCAAATATTCTTACACAACGGCCATTTTTATGTTCAGCTTCACCGTGAACAAGTGCCCATACAGGCTGACCATTTGCATTGATCACTTCAAGCTCAGTTTCGTAACTTTCACCATGCTTAATTGCTCTTTCAACCAGTTTAGCGATTTTTTCTCTACTTTCACCTTCTTTAAAATAGTTTAAATTTTCTGACCATTTTGGTTGCTCATCTAATGGGTATTCAAATATTTTTTTAGTCATATCTGACCAAAACACGTGTTTTTTTTCTAAGTTAAACGACCATGCACCGACTTGTGCTAAATTACTCATCACCTCAAGCATTCTTTCGCTTTCTTGTTCACGGTTGAGTATTTTTAGATAAAACAAAAAGGCAGAAATGAGCAAGCCTAACACGGTTAAAATAATGAACCGTAAAGGCCAGATCGAAGAACTCACTGGTTGCCAGCCTTGCTTGGGTATAACATAAAGCTGCCAAACACCTCCTTGAAAGTTTAAAGTAAATTCTAGAGGGTCTTGATCAGTAATAGAGGGGCCACCGAAAAAAAACTCACCTTGCTTACCTAATCCATTACGTCCTTGTATTGCTATATTATAATTTTGCTGTAGTTCAATAATCCCCGAGTTTTCATAAACTTTTTCTATATCGAGTACCACTGAGAGCAATCCCCAAAAGGCGTTATTTTCTGGCAAGTATACTGGTACGCGCGCAATCAAGGCTTCGCTGCCTTGGATAAGCTGAAGTGGACCTGCCATCACGATCGTATTCGTGTCTCTTGCTTTAATGGCATCTTCGCGCTGTGCTTTATTTTCCAAAAAATTAAGACCTATCGCTTTTTCGTTACCTTTAAGCGGATGGGTCATTTTTATTACCATGCCTGGCGCCGCGCCAATGTTACGTAGCTCATTTGAGGTTTCAAAAAGTGGGGCTGCAATTTGTTCAAAGCGAGTTTGATCTAAGTTTGGCTCAGCGGCAACAGCAATAGCTAAGCCACGAATGAGTTGAATATTAGACACTAATACAGCTTCAAGTTGTGCTCTATAGGTACTTACCTGCGACAGAGTGCGTAATCGATAAGCATCTTTCTCACGGTGATAATTGACGTGATCAAGCACCAAGCTGATAGTGATTATCAACACCAGCGATAATAAAAAAGTCAGCTTAGCGTTATTAATTCGGGTGCGTTTGTTTTTGCGCTGCGGGGACATAGAATGTAATTAAGTTGTTAATCAAGACAGGCTAACTATAGTCAATTTATCGAAGAAATAAAAATGGCGCAGTTAAAAATGCGCCATTTTATTTTTATAATTAGTAGTTTAGGTGTGGTTATGAGTCGCTAACTTCGCGCGCCCAATGCTGTTGCTTTGCAACGTGTAATTTGCGGTAACCATCAAGAAGTGCTGCATGCTTTTTAAAACCCTCAAGCGATAAGCCTGGGAAAGTTAAGCCGTTAAATAATTTACGACCTTCAGCAATTTCAATAGCAAGCGTGACATTGTCGCTACCAAACATTAAACCTAATGCATCTTGATAACTTGCATATTCGCGCTCGTCATCATATTTAATTTCAAGGATTGCTTTTAAGCAACGAAAGTGACGCATCGCTTCGTCGTTTACTTGGCCGGTATGCAAAATCCAATCAACCCAGTCAATAGCTTCTTCATTACCCGCCGCTAAGCATAAATGTGCTTTAAGCTCACCAATGCGTAGTGTGTGCCAAGGTGTATCGGCGTCGGTTGCTAAGCCAATGAATTCAGCTGCGCGAATAATATCGCTGTGGCCTGCTTCTTCGAGGTTGTCGTAAATTTCCATCCATTGTTCGCTATCGTACTGATCAAGCGATAAGAAGTCTTCACGGAATTTAGCGCCTTCATTATTGTTGCGCCAAATTAACTCATCTACTGGATAAATGTCTGACATACCAGGAACTAAAATACGACATGCATACACGTTTAAGTGGGTGTAATCCATAATATATATATCGTGACCCATGCTATGAATTAAATCAGTACAGAAGTTGTATTCTTGCTCAGTTGAACCACTAAAGTCCCAATGTACAAATTCAAAATCTGCTTCAGAGCGGAAAAAGTCATGTGAAATTAAACCGCTTGAATCAATAAAGTGCAGTTCAATGTTCTCAGGAGTAGCGACTTCGTCGTTATCAAATGTAGCAGGTTGGAATACGTCTAGTTGATCTAGGCGACGACCTTGCAGTAATTCAGTAACGGTACGCTCTAGCGCTACTTCAAATGAAGGGTGGGCACCAAAAGAAGCAAATACTGACCCATCAACAGGGTTTATAAGCGTGACACTCATTACTGGGTATTTACCGCCTAGTGATGCATCCGCAATGCGTAAATGGAAGCCATGGCTACGCAGCTCTTCACAAGCTTCATGAATTTTAGGGTATTGTTTTACCACCTCTTCAGGCACGATTGGCAAGCTGATACCTTCGGCAATAATGCGGTTTTTAATAGCGCGCTCAAATACTTCAGATAATCCCTGAACACGGGCTTCAAATTTAGTATTACCGGCACTCATACCATTAGAAACAAAAATATTACCAATCACATTCACCGGAATGTAAATGTCTTGGTTGTCGCGCTGACGAGTGTACGGTACAGAACAAATACCACGTTCGAAATTGCCAGAGTTAAAGTCATAAAGGTGTGATGCGGTTAATTCACGCTCTGGGTCAAAATAATCCCATAAGCTCTCATCCATAATACCCTGTGGTATTTCATCGTTTTCAACTTTAAACCATTTCTCGTTTGGATAATGAGTAAAGTCATCATTGGCAAATTCTTCGCCTAAGTAAAAATCAGCAAAAAAGTAGTTACAGCTTAAACGCTCAAAATATTCACCTAGCGCAGAGGCAATAGAGGCTTTATCAGTGGCACCTTTACCATTAGTAAACATCACACCGCAGTCGCTATCTTTTATATGAACTGAATAACAGTTTGCTACAGGGTTAAGCCACAGCGCTTCTTCAATATTAATATTTAGCGCTTTTAGCTTGTTTTGCATGGTAGAGATAGACGATTCTAAATCGCGGTCTTTACCTTTAATAAATGTTTTTTCAGTCATTTTTATCTCAACTAGGTCTGCACAATACATGAACTGTGTATTATCGTGGATTTTGATGTTTATTTCACCCTTTACCCGCTTTTCGTAGCGTTTTTAATAGAACGATTATGAATATATGCTAATAATAGTTTATTGAAATAGTTAAAGGGTATGTTTATGTTTAAAGTAATCAAACGGTTGCTATTGGTTGTTGTGGTTTTAGCACTCGCCAGTACTGCAATTGTTTACGGCGTTTTGACCTTAAGTTTGCCAGCCCTTGATGGTAAAGGCCGAAGCGATGCGGTAACACAGCCCGTTAAAGTCGCTCGTGATACGCTTGGCCAAGCCGTTATTACTGCAACTACTCGTCATGACGCTGCCTATGGCTTAGGGTATGCGCATGGGCAAGACCGCTTTTTTCAAATGGATTTATTACGTCGTAATGCGGCCGGTGAGCTAAGCGAACTATTTGGTGAAGCCGCGCTTGGGCTTGATAAAAAAATGCGTTTTCACCAATTACGTAAACGCAGCCAAGCTATTTTAAAAACCCTCCCGAAGGCCGACAAACAGCTGCTACGCAGTTATGCCCAAGGTGTAAATGAAGGCCTTGCACAAGTAGGGTACCCAAGTTTTGAATATTTAATCACAGGGGCCGAGCAAAAGCCTTGGCAAAGTGAAGACAGTTTATTAGTTATTTTTAGCATGTACCTTGATTTACAGTCATCTACATTTGAGCGCGACCAAGCTTTAATTCAAATAGAGCAGCAGTACGGTGCTGAAATGGTAAGTTTTTTAACTCAGCCTAGCCAATATCAAGCCGCATTGGATGGCAGTCAGCTCGCTCTTTTGAATAACCCAATCCCCGAGCTTTTATCGCAACCAATCACCGCGATTAAACCCATTACCGCTAACTTAGAAGTGGGTAGTAATAATTGGGCGGTCACCTCAAATTTAACCAACACTCAGGCTGCGATGCTCTCTGATGATATGCATTTATCAATGGCTGTGCCGGTTATTTGGTATCGAGCCCAATTAAACTATTCATTAAATAATAAACCCATGCAGGTAACGGGTGTCTCGCTTCCGGGAGCGCCGGCGATTGTAGTAGGCACAAATAACAACGTTGCATGGGGGTTTACCAACGGGTATTTAGATACCGCCGATTGGATTGCGCTTAATAGCGATAGCAAAATGTGGCAAGTAGATGAGCCTATTGCATTACCCAGTGGCAAAGTAGAAAGTTACTCTCTTACGCTCAGTGAATACGGTCCGGTAAAATACATTAATGAAAAGCCTTATGCACTGAGCTGGGCTGCACATCAACCATACGCCGTTAATATGCAGCTATTACAGCTTGAGCAAGCACAGAGTGTTGATGATGCGCTTGATATTGCAAGTGACGTAGGCATTCCTGTGCAAAACCTGCTGGTGGTCGAT
Source organism: Pseudoalteromonas sp. TB41 (assembly GCF_000497975.1). NCBI lineage: Bacteria > Pseudomonadati > Pseudomonadota > Gammaproteobacteria > Alteromonadales > Pseudoalteromonadaceae > Pseudoalteromonas > Pseudoalteromonas sp. TB41. The sequence continues at coordinate 42,089 of NZ_AUTH01000078.1, forward strand.
GACCAAGGAAATGCAGCATGGAAAAATATGGGCGGCATACCTGCGCGAACAACACCTAGTGAATTAGCCGTAAAAGAAGAAGATTACTCCGCGCTTTGGCAGCAAAACGAAATCGATCGACCTTTTATTAAAAATCCTGAAAACGGGCGATTGTGGACAGGTAATTCTCGAGTGGTATCTGCTGATGATAACGTCCGTTTTGGTAATGGCGGCTATGCGCTTGGAGCACGTGCAACGCAAATTCGCGATAGGTTATTTGAAAAACAACGCTTTAATGAAAGTGATTTTTATCAGTTGCAGTTAGATAACCAAGCACGATTTTTAATGCCTTGGCATGCCTTATTGCTTGAGCAGTTAAAAAAGCAGCCCACGCGCTATAAAGATCATATAAATGCCCTCGAAAACTGGCAGCAATGCGCTTGCCCGCAATCAATAGGGTATACCTTAGTAAAGACGTATCGTGATGAACTGATTAATATTTTATTTAGCAGTATTGAGACAACACTCAACCAGCAAGATGGCACATTAAAATATGTGAAACGTGATTTAGAGCCTGCTGTTTGGCAGTTAATAAAGGCTCAGCCAACAAGTTGGGTTAACCCGCAATTTACGAATTGGGAGCAGCAATTACAGGCAGCTTTTGAGCAAACTCTCGCGCAGTTAACAGCAAAGTTTGGTAATAACATTCAAAACTGGCAATGGGGTAAAGTAAACGAATTAGCGATTGAACACCCATTTGCTAAACAAATACCTCTATTGAGTAAGCTACTAAATATGCCTACCGCTCCAGGCTTTGGTGATAGCTATATGCCTGCCGTACAAAAAACCAGTTTTGGCGCATCGCAGCGATTTATTGCCCAGCCTGGATATTTAGAAAGTGCCATTTTAACAGTGCCTGGAGGGCAATCAGGGCACCCGCTTTCTGAGTTTTATCGAGCCGGTTTTGATGAATATGTAGAAGGAAAGCACACCCCATTGTTACCGCAAACATTCATGCATCAAATTGAAATAGTGCCTATCAACGACTAGCTTTGGATGCAGAGTGAGCTAAATAAGTTGCTATCACGTTTTATAACCATGATTATTAATTATAGGGTTACAACAATGAAAAAATTACTACCGGCATTAATCACCAGTTTACTACTAAGCAACTACGCGGCGGCGGATGACAACCCAGTTACAGCTAAGCAACTGAGCGAGCATGTATACGTCCTATACGGACAAGGTGGCAACATTGCAGCCAGCGTAGGGGATGATGGCATATATATCATTGATGATCAGTTTGCCAAACTCTCAGACGATATTAAAAAAACCATTAGCGACTTAAAGCCAGGCAGTGCAGAGTTTGTAATTAACACTCATCATCATGGCGATCACACCGGTGGTAACGAAAACTTTGCTAAAGCCGGAGCCCATGTTATTGCCCACAATAATGTACATAAACGCCTAAAAGAAAAACATGGCGAAGGGTCGGATTACCTACCACGAATTAGTTTTGGTGATGATTTAACACTGCACTTTAATAATGAGCAAGCGCATGTTGTGCATTATCAACATGCCCATACCGATGGCGATGCGGTGATTTTTTTCAATAATGATAATATTGTGCACATGGGCGATATTTACTTTAACTTTGGCAGCCTGCCGTTTGTTGATGTAGACAGCGGGGGTAGCGTTGATGGTGTTTTAGCGGCGGTTGATGATGTGATTAATCAGATTGATGATAAAACCCAAGTTATTCCAGGGCATGGCCCGCTAAGTGACCGTTCAGGACTGATCACGTATCGTAAGCTGGTGCAAAAAGCGAAAGATGTTATGCTAAAAGCAATGCAAAATGACGCCAGTTTAGAGCAGGTACTTAAAGCAGATCCATTGTCAGAACTTGGCCTTGAATATGCTAATTGGTTACCTAAAGAGCGGGTAACCACACTTTTTTATCGCAGTTTAAAGTAGCGCAAAGCGCGAATAAAAACGCATAAACCTAATAAAGCTGAGCATGTGTTCAGCTTTTTTGATTCTTACATGCCCCAAGGAGTTGCGTATGTCGGCAGAAAAAACCCATCTTGAAATTTGTAACTTAACCCGAGAACAATACCCACAAATTAAAACCTTGATGGACGAAGCTTACCCCGACCTAGGCGGAGCATGGCCAAGCCATACTATTTTTAGACTCATCGATCAGTTCCCTGAAGGGCAAATCGGTATTGTGGATGACGGCGTGCTGGTGGGTTTAGCGCTGAGTGTACAGGTAGATTATGCGCGTTTTTCAAACCCGCATACCTATGAAGATATTGCCGATGGCCACGACCGTGTATTTAGCGATACCACAGGAGATGCTTTATACGGCTTGGATGTTGCCATTAGTGAGCAATACCGAGGCATGCGTTTAGGGCGCCGTTTATATGATGCGCGAAAAGAATTGTGTCGCCAGTATAACTTACGCGCTATTTTAGCGGGTGGCCGCATTCCGCGTTATTACAATCACAGCAGTGAAATGACCCCGATGGAATACATTGCAAAGGTCGATCAAAAAGAGCTGTATGACCCTATACTCAGTTTTCAATTAGCCAATGACTTTCAGGTTAAACGATTATTAAAAAAATACTTACCTGAAGATCAGGAGTCGGTCGGTTATGCCACATTACTTGAGTGGAATAACATTATGTATGAGCCAACCGACACCGTTATTGAGTCAACTAAATCAATCGTGCGCGTAGGAGCTGTGCAATGGCAAATGCGCTGTGTTGAATCGGTTGAAGAAATGCTTAAGCAAGTTGAATACTTTGTTGATACGGTATCTGATTACAAAAGCGATTTTATTTTATTCCCTGAGTTTTTTAATGCGCCACTGATGGGATTAACCGAACAAAGTAACCAAACCGAGGCAATTCGGTATTTAGCCGAATACACTGAGACTTTTAAAAACGCCATGTCGCGTATGGCGATAGAATACAACGCCAACATTATTACCGGCTCAATGCCGCTTGCCGAAGACGATAAAATATATAACGTTAGTTATTTATGCCATCGCAGCGGTAAAATAGACGAGCAACGTAAAATTCATATTACCCCGCATGAACAAAATGATTGGGTGATCCAAGGCGGTGATAAAATTGCTGTATTCGATACAGATGCAGGCCGTGTAGGTATTCAAATTTGTTACGATGTCGAATTTCCTGAGTTGTCACGTATTTTGGCCACCCAAGGTTTGGATATTTTATTTGTGCCATTTTGGACTGACACTAAAAACAGTTACTTGCGTGTACGCCATTGTGCCCAAGCACGTGCCATTGAAAACGAATGTTATGTGGTTATTGCAGGCTCTGTGGGTAACTTACCTGAAGTAGAAAGCTTAGATGTGCAGTTTTCGCAGTCGGCGGTACTAACCCCATCGGACTTTTCATTTCCGCACGATGCCACACTAAATGAAGCCACCACCAATACAGAAATGTTATTATTTAGCGACTTAGATATGGATAAGTTAAAAATTCTACACAGTGAAGGGACAGTGCGTAATTTAAAAGACCGCCGTCACGATTTGTATGAAGTGATATTGAAAAAGAGAGATATTTAATGGCGTGGATGTATTTAATTATTGCTGGGTTACTTGAGATTGGCTGGCCTATAGGGTTAAAAATTTCTCAAACCCCTGAAACTCGTTGGCAAGGCATTGCAATTGCAATCGCGTTTATGGTCGCAAGTGGCTTTATGCTTTGGTTAGCGCAAAAGCAAATCTCTATGGGGACTTCTTATGCGGTATGGACGGGTATTGGCGCAGCAGGTACGTTTTTAGTGGGTATATTATTTTACGGTGATGCCGCCACGTTTGGTCGTATTGCTGGTGTGTTAATGATTATTTGTGGTGTGATCACCCTAAAAATTAGTCATTAGTCATTAGTCATTAGTTATTAAAAAATAAGCGCAGGTTGATACCTGCGCTTTTTTAGCTGCTCGGCAGCATTACCAATATTGCAGCCACTGCAATCAATAATAGCCCAGCGCTATCTTGGCGTTTTAGCGGTTGTTTTAGCCATAAAATAGAGATTAACATCGTAAAAAATACTTCTATCTGGCCGAGCGTTTTTACATAGGCAACATGTTGCAAGCTCATTGCGCTAAACCAACCTATTGATCCCAAGCAACTAAATATACTCACCGTACAAGTCATGCCCTTATGCTGAAACATAGTTTTAAATGTATCGCGTTCCTTTAAGGCAATATAAATACACAGCATTAGTGTTTGTAAACTAATAACAAGCAATAAAACCCACGCGGGTGCATAAGGAAAAGCTATACCTGAGCTTAAACTTGCTTCGCGGATCCATGACGATGACAACGCAAACGAAGTACCGCAAGCAAGCCCTGTTAAGGCGGTTTTTAAGCTAAAGTGTTTCACATTGGCGATACCGCTTAATAGCAATACCGCAATTGCACCAATAAACACGCCAAACCAACCAAGTAATGAAAGCGTTGAGCCAAAAAACAGCAACCCGAGTATGGCCGCCATAAGCGCTTCACTTTTAGCTAGCCCGGCGCCTACAGCAAAATTATTCATTTTAAATAATTTAACCATGAGTCCCGTGGCAATAATTTGCACTATGCTGGCACCAATAATGTAGCTAATAAATAAAGGGTTAAATGAAGGAAAGGGAGCATTTTGGTAATAATAAAGCGCATATAAATACAGCCCAGCAATAGGGCTTGCCACAATAAAGCGGGCTAATGTAACGCCAGCAATGCTCACATGAGTGCTTAATTTACTTTGCAGAGCGTTACGCCATGACTGCATAAATGCGGCAAAAATAGTCAGTAAAATCCAAATCATCTTAAACAACATACAATAAGTGGAGGAGTAATTTAGCAGTACTCTGGCATTAAAGCGACCATCAAAAAGGCATAATGAATATTCATCACCTGCGACAATTTGCCACAGTGACGCACTGCTTAAATCGGCTATAGTGTGAGGGGTGTTACTGCTAGCCGCCAGAGCTCAGGTTATTTATATTTGGCGGCTTTTTTCTATTTGCTGTGTTATTTTGGGTCATAAATAATAACTTGAGAATTATAATGACGACTTTATTGGTTTGCGCCTTAATGGCAGTGACTATGCCTTATGTTGCGAGAATCCCAGCTATTATAGAAATGAATAAGCTCGGTGGTTACGATAATAAACATCCGCGGCAACAACAAACACAACTTACAGGACTCGGAGCACGGGCGCTGGCTGCTCATCAAAACTGTTTGAATCGTTAGCAGTTTTTGCCGTTGCTTTGGCTGCTGTATTAGGCACAAACAATGTTAATGCCGTAACCGAAACTTTAGCGATGACGCATATTGTAGCGCGTATTTTATTTTGTACTTTTTATTATTTAAACCTCGATATTATTCGCTCGATCACTTGGCTGGTGGGAATAGGCACCGCTATTGGCATGATCGCCGTCAGTTTATAACGAGAATAAGCAAAAACCACAAAGCAAGCAGCCTAAAAGGGTGCTTGCTTTATAGTCTTAAGCACCTATTCCCATTAATGCGATATGTTAACTCGCTCTATTAAATCACTTTTTTTAACTGTACTGTTGAGTGCAAAATCAAGTTGTATTAGTACGTTTTGTTGTCCCATTGATGAAGGTGTATATTGCCATTGCATCAGTGCTCTTTTTGCTTCTTTGTTAAAGACTGCTTCTGGTTCAGCTTTTACAACAGTAATGTTAGCTGTTTTGCCTGCTGGGGTTATGTCGTATTTTAATACCACTGAACCGCTAATGCCTTGTTCCGCCGCTTGTTTTGGGTAAAGCGGTTCGATTCGCATTACGGGAGCGATAGATGTTTCTTTTTTAGCTGATGCTTCAGGTTGCTTTGCTACAGCTAAGCCGCTGAGCAAGCTCGCAGCGATAAGTAACACGCTTCCTTTTGCTAGGCGCGAATGTGCGCCGTTATGTTTGATATTAGTAAGTCGTTGTAACATGGTTTTTTTATCTCCGTAGTGTGAATAAGCCATCAGACCCGCTGGCGCATTGGCAGCGCAGTTTATTAAGGCTTTGCTGTATAAAATTTGTTGCTGTGTGGTTTTATTGCTTAGTACCCGTTCATCACAAGTTAGCTCCTGCAAACGTCTACAGCTTGCGTAAGCCATCCAAGCCAGAGGGTTAAACCACAATAAAATTGTAGCCAGTAATAGCAGCACATTTATAAGGTTGTCTTTGCGCTTTATATGCACGTTTTCGTGCTCTAGAATAAGCGCCAGAGTAGTATTATCAAACTGAGTATTATAATTGTGCGGCAATACCAGTTTGCTATTAAAAACACCAATGACCATGGGCGTAGCCACCTGAGCACTGGTATAAGTTTTTACTCCGGTTATTACCTGCTTAAAGTTCGCTAATTCAGTGAGCTGTAGGCCTTTAACAAATCGGGTATGGGTAACAACAGCGGCAATTAATAAGACCGTGGTAATAATGACATACAGTAGCGCCCAACTAACACTCAAGCTGTTTGTAAGTGATTGATTAGGCGTGATTAAATGGTAACTAATGCCGCTATTTTGCAGTGGCTTAATTGCACTAGGTAAATTAGCCAACAGAACTGATACAGGTATTAACCAAGCTAATTTATACACAAAGCGTGAACCAAGGGTTTTTAAGCCAAAGCGCTCCAGTAAAACAAACCCTGCAAACAACAGACTTAATAATAGCTGCTGCTCAATGAGCCAATTAAATCCTATTTGAATCGCCATGCTAACTCCTTACTTTTGATTCTTTTCCCAGTCATCAATGACTTTTTTAAGCTCGTTTATATCTTGCTGAGAGAGTTGCTCCGATTTAGCGAAGCCACTTACCAAAGGGGCAATACGACCACTAAAAAAGCGCTCTATGAAGTTCTTACTCTCTTTTAAAGTATAATCAGCACGGGCAATACATGGCGTATAAATATATTGGCGGCCGTCTTTTTCAAAGCTAAGCGCGCCTTTTTTTACTAAACGACCCAATAAGGTTTTAATGGTTTTTTCGTGCCATTGTTTATCGTCACTTAAACGCTCAATAATTTGGCTGGCTGTGGCGGGGTAGTTAATCCAGAGTGCATCCAGCACTTCAAATTCTGCTTTTGATAATTCGATCATTTTATTGCCTACAAGTGTAATCTTTTATTTAAGACTACACCTGTAATCTATTTTTGCAAGTTTATTTTTTGTTTTTTAATCACGCTAAAGGAAGGGGATTAATGTGAGCTTATTGGCTTAAAATATCGTTTTTGTTAATTTTTATAAAGTGGTTTTCTGGGAGGTTTAAATTATCTAATAATAATTCACTGATCTGTACGCGGTATAAATCAATGACTGTGTAGCCACAGTAATGCGCCATTTTACGTATTTGCCTGTTGAGCCCTTGTTTTAAAACAATACTAAATTGATTACTCGCTATTTTAACTGCTTCACAAGGTCGTGTTATTTGCTTATCAACGGGGACGCCTGCTGCCATTTTTTCACAAAAATGCGCGTCTAATGGTTTATTCACAGTGACTAAGTAGCGTTTGGGTTGATGAAAGTCTGGATGAATCAGTTGATTACAAAAGTCTCCGTCGTTGGTCAAGATAATTAAACCACGAGAATCTTTATCAAGGCGGCCAATAGGGTAAACACGGGTAAGTTGAGGCAGGTGATGGATAAGGCTGCTGGGGTCGTGATGATTGAGTTTACAGTCAATCCCTACCGGTTTGTGATAGGCAAAGTACACTAAATCGGCTGGGCCTTTAATGGCGTGGCCATTAACGATAACACGGTCGTTTTCGTCCACATGATCAATATGATTAGCGGGGCGATTATTAACGATGACAACGCCTTCATCAATCAAGCGCGACGCTTGTTTTCGTGAGCAAATACCGGCATGAGCAATGTATTTAGCAAGTCGAATTTTTGTATCCATAATGCCGTGTAATTAAAAAATATTGATCGCGATTATAGCAAAGCTGCGTATTGATTACTTGGACAGTTAATTTAACAGTAGGTAGGTTACTATGGGTATTCAATTTTCAGAACTAAAAAAGCATCAGCCATTACAAAAAGTGGTTGTTCATTCACTGGAAATGGCCTTGTACCAAGTGTCTGTTGTCATTAATAATGTTGAATACTATGTACAAGAAAGTAATGGTGAATTTGTGAAGGCACTAAGCCCATTACATATTCAAAAACGCTTTGAAGATATCGCCTATGCACAAATGATGCTAAGGCACACCAGTGCTTATGATGAAATGTGTGGTCAACCGGAAAAAATTTCCAGTAATATGCTCGAAGTGCCCTTTGGGCAAAACAACCTGTTTTAATATCAGGTATTTGCTAATATAGGTCTATTTGGAATCATCCAATGTACCTATTACATCCCGATAATTCTGAGCAATTAAATCAAGCACTGCGCGCGCACATGCTTGAGTTTAATGCTCAGCACTTCGACGCACAGCGTCAACCTCTTGGCTTTAAATATCTCGATAAACAAGGTGAGTTAGTTGCAGGCATAAGCGGTCATGTGTTTGGTAACTGGTTGCTAATAAGCTGGTTATGGTGCGATGAATCGGTACGAGGCAATGGCTTGGCTGATTCGTTATTAACATCACTTGAAAATGCAGCAATTGAAATGGGTGCCGTTCAGGCTCAGCTTGACACCTTAGACTTTCAAGCCAAACCTTTTTATGAAAAACGGGGTTACCAAGTTAAATATCAACTTGATTATTACCCACTTAATGGCACTCGTTACTTTATGGAAAAACCGCTAATAGTGGCTGAATAACGCTGATTGGAGCGTTATTTTTTTGCTGTTAATGGCGTACCATCAAAGGTAACACCTAAAAATGGGGTAGCTTCAGGCGCTAACATAAAGGTGCGAATATTCATGTGATCGTCTGCATCTGGGTTGTTTAGCACATCTTCGCGATAAAATGCCCCAAAACAATCTAATGTATTTTGCTTACTAAGACCATTGAGCTTTGCAAATGCAAAAATCTTGCATGAACCGTTATTCTCACTCGCAGAGCTCAACAACCCATGGTTACTAAAGCTGCATGCAGTAAAAGTATAATGCTCATCAATAACGGCCATAGTATCAGCAAAAGCAATGCTTTTAGGCTCATTCGCGAGCGTTGTTAAGTAGTTTGTAAGCGTCATACGCTGTCCTTGTTATTATAAGATATTGTTAAGTAATTACCCCTAACCTATCTTATGATTGATTTATATTCAATTGAGCCAATAAAACAAGCATAGTTTATTTACCAATTAAGTGGGTTAACGCATGAATGTTGGTTATTTCAATATCAGCAAGTCCTTTGTAGGCATAGGCTTGTGCTTGATTATTTAACCACACAGACTGGCAGCCAGCGTTATTAGCACCTTGCACATCGCTATCAAGGCTGTCACCTATGTGTAAAATTTCACTGTTGTTAATACGCAAATGTGTTGCAGCTTGATCAAATAAGGTCGTATGTGGTTTAGCTTTACCGTGCAGGCCAGCTTGCAGCACCAGTTCAAACTTATCTTTTAAATTAAAACGCTCAACCTCTACATTACCGTTAGTAATGGCAATTAATTTGTAGTGCTGGCTTAGTTTATCAAGCAATGTTAGTACGTCTTCGCTCACTTCAATATTACTGCGCGCATCAGCAAATGCTTGATAAGCACTGTGTGCATGATGCTCTACTTCATCGTCTTTAAAACCAAGCTCAGACAAAACTAAGCGTAGGGTATGTTTACGCCACTGAGTGACGTTATCAATGAGTTCAGGTTGGTGTTGAACAACTCGCTCACGGCATTGTTGCCAAAACTGTGGCCCCTGTTTTTTATAGCCTGGCAGCGCATTTAAATAATCAATTTGCGCCTGAACGGCTGCGGTTATGATTGGGCGGTTGTCGTATAAGGTGTCGTCTAAGTCAAAGCTTAGTACAGAAAAAGGAGAAATTGCGCGATTAAATCGGATCATGGTTATTACCCTAATCGGTTCGTTTTTTAGCTCGTGGATGGGTGTTGTCGTACACCTTAGCCAAGTGCTGAAAATCTAAATGAGTATAAACTTGGGTTGCAGATAAACTACTGTGGCCTAATAGCTCCTGTACTGCTCGTAAATCGCCAGACGATTCTAAAATATGCGACGCAAATGAGTGGCGTAATTTATGCGGATGCACTTGTGAGCTTATACCTTGTTTAATGCCCCATTCTTGCATTCGCAAACGGACTTGGCGCACAGAGATACGGTTTTTTTTACTACTTAAAAATACCGCGTGTTCGTCTGCGCCCATAAATAGCGGCCGAACCGCGAGCCATTTCTTTAATGCCTCAAGGGCCTTAGAGCCAACCGGTATTAGCCGTTCTTTTGCACCTTTACCACGTACCAGTATTTCACCATTACGGGCGTTTATATCCTGCATGTTAGCACCAACTAACTCGCTAATGCGCAGACCTGATGAATACATGAGTTCCATCATGGCTTTATCTCGAATGGCAAGTGGATCGTCATCGGGGATTTCGAGTAAACGTGCCATTTGGTCAACATCAAGATTTTTAGGTAAAGGCTTGGCAAATTTAGGGCCTTTTATCCCTTGCGCGGGGTTATGGTAATGCGGTTGCTCAGTAATATTTTTTGCTTTTAAAAACTTATATAAACTTCGAATGCAGCTTAGCTTTAAGCTGATTGTTCTGCCGCTCAGTTGCTTAGCGCGCAGCGCCATGCTGTAACGGCGAATGTGCTCACTTTGTACGGCAAACCAATTGTCGCATAGCTTATTAAAATACAAGGCGGCAAAACCTAATTGGCTAACATATTGATTGACGGTGTGCGCTGAATACTGGCGTTCAAATTTTAAGTAATCACTAAATAATGTAATGGGTGTACGCCAGCTATCGCTTAAGTCGCTAATATTTGGCGTGTCGTCGCTCATGCCAGTTCCAGTAACCGTATTTGTAATGAGCGTACAAAATCTAACACAAATAAGTTATCTTGTGAGGGCTCAAAGTGGTTCTCATCGTGGCTGCCAAAAGCCAAAATTGCGTAGGGGTTAGTGGGTTCGCCAATTAAATACAGGGCGGTCGATTGGGTATCATCGTTAAAGAGTAAGTCGCGCTCTTGCTGATTTACCCGCCCTAAATAATGATTACTATCTGACAATCTATGCTTTACTAAGCCCTCAAACGCGCTGTCGTATCTTACGAGTTTGCACTCATTAATAGTCGGGCTCATGCAAATAATGTTGCGTAAGTTACTTGCCAAAGTATTAAAGTCGTAATTGCTCCAAAGCTGACGATGGCATTGACTGAACAAGCGGTACACGAGTTCATTTTGCGTGGCATGCTTGGTCATCGTCTCGATTTGATGTTTTAACTGAGTATTATGTTCACGTAGTTGACGTTGCTGAATATGTACTAACGAAGTCGCACCCTGAACTTGCTGTTGTAACTCAAGTTGCGCTAATAGCGCAGGTTGATTTATTAAAAAATCAGGGTGCTGTTGTAAGTAATCTATTACTTGCTGTTTAGTTAATTCACTCATAGTGCAACTTGCCCATCAAATACATGTTCAGCGGGGCCTGTCATACGCACAGGGTGGCCTTCGCCACTCCAGCGAACTTGTAAGCTACCGCCGGGTAAATCAACTTGCACTGTGCTGGTGAGCTTGTTTTGAATAAAGCCAATCACCATAGCGGCACACGCACCGGTACCACAAGCAAGTGTTTCGCTTACACCACGTTCCCACACTCTGAGTTTAATGTGTTCTTGAGAAATAACCTGCATAAAGCCAATATTTGCGCGCTGTGGAAAACGTTCATGATTTTCAAGCAACGGGCCAAGGGTACTCACTTGTGCCGTTTCAATGTCGTCTACTTCCATGACGCAATGCGGGTTACCCATAGAAACAGCACCGCTAAAAACGGTATGTTCTTCTGCACGAATAATATAAGTCAGCTCACGTTTGGTTGCTTTAAGCGGGATTTTACTCGGCTCAAAATTAGGGTGTCCCATGTTAACCGTTACTTGGCCGTCTTTTTCAATATACAGGGTGAGGTTACCAGATTTAGTTGAAACGCTAATTTTATGTTTATTGGTTAAGCCTTTCATGCGCACAAAGCGGGCAAAGCAACGGGCGCCGTTACCACATTGTTCTACTTCGTGGCCGTCGGCATTAAAAATCCGATAGTGAAAATCGAGATCGGGTGAGTAAGGGGCTTCAACCATCAGTAATTGGTCAAACCCAATGCCGAAATGGCGATCGGCCAGCTTTTTGATTTGATCACGGGATAAAAAAACGTTTTGTGTAATATTATCAATCACAACAAAGTCGTTACCTAAGCCGTGCATTTTGGAAAAATTAACTAACATAGCGCTCTAATTCGGTTTTGCTCTGCGCTAATCATGCCACAGAGCAGCTAGGTAACAAAAATGTTTATGGTAAAATTTTCTCACCTTGGTACAGGCTCTCGATGGTTTCGCGTTCGCGAATAAGATGATGTTGCTCACCATCTACCATTATTTCGGCAACCCGTGGGCGTGAGTTATAATTTGAACTCATTGTAAAGCCGTATGCTCCAGCGCTTCGCTGCACTAATAAGTCACCTTGTTTGAGTGCTAGAGGGCGGTCTTTACCTAAAAAGTCACCGGTTTCACACACCGGCCCAACCACATCATAGTTGTGGGTAGGTGTTTCGTCATCACGCACCGAGACAGGAATAATTTTTTGCCACGCTTGATAAAGTGATGGGCGCAACATGTCGTTCATACCCGCATCAACAATCGCAAAGTACTTGTCTTGATTTTGCTTAATAAACTCAACCTGAGTCACTAAAATCCCAGCGTTGGCGGCAATAGCTCGCCCTGGTTCAAAAATCAGTTCAAGGTGGCGATAATTAGTAAGGCGCTGTGTTACTTGTGCTGCATACTCACTCGGGTGGGGAGGCTGTTCGTCGTCGTAGGTTACGCCAAGGCCTCCACCAATATCTAAATGGCTTAACTCAATACCTGCATTTTTTAACTCATCAATTAATGCCAGTAGTTTATCAAGCGCCTCTAAAAACGGTTTGGTTTGTGTCAGCTGTGAGCCAATGTGACAATCAACCCCAACTATATTTAAGCCAGGTAACGACGCAGCATGTTGGTACACACTTAACGCGGTTTCGATACCAATGCCAAATTTGTTTTCTTTTAGGCCAGTAGAAATATACGGGTGTGTTTTAGCATCAATATCAGGATTAACACGAATAGAAATTGGCGCGTCTAGATTAAGCTCACACGCTACTTCTGAAATGCGCTCAAGCTCTGAGATTGATTCAACGTTAAAACATTTAATACCTAATTCTAACGCATAAGCAATTTCGTCAGCGGTTTTAGCAACCCCAGAAAACACCACTTTATTGGCTGCGCCTCCCGCTTTGATGACCCGCGCGAGCTCGCCTTTTGAAACAATGTCAAAACCCGCACCAAGTCGCGCCAGTATATTTAATACTGCAATATTTGAATTTGCTTTAACGGCGTAGCACACTAGGCTTTTATGATCTTGAGCTGCATTGGCAAACGCTAAATAATGGCGTTCAAACGTCGCTCTTGAATACACATAACACGGTGTACCATAGTGCTGTGCAATCGTTGCTACGCTGACATCTTCAGCAAATAGTTGGTTGTTTTTATAATTAAAAAAATCCATTTACTGCTCCTGTTTTTGCTCAATAGGTGTTTGCTTGTTGGGGGTGTCTGTTGGCTGATTTTGTTCAGTAGGCTGCTCTGGTAAGTACAGCGGGCCGCTTTGACCACAGCCAGCTAACGCACACAACAAAACGGTGCTGATTAATAGTTGTTTTAATTGTAAGGTATATGTCGCTTTCATTAGATTAATACGGTTGCTGGCTTTATAATCGCAGAGTAACAGAATATCTAAAAAATGCAGCTATTCGCGGATGATTTTATTCCTGTTACACTAGCTGTACAAACATGCACCCATTATTTAGGCGTCTTGCCTGCAAAGGAAATTAACGATGACTGATCACGAATATCACCAGTTAGCAGAAGCTCTTATGTTCACAATTGAAGAACAAGTTGATGATTGTGAAGCAGATTTAGATTATGAATCGGCTCAAGGTATTTTAGAAATTATTTTTCCAGATCGCAGTAAAATTGTGATTAATAAGCAAGCACCGTTGCATCAAGTGTGGGTGGCAACAAAATTTAACGGTCACCATTTTGAAATGCGTGATGGTCAATGGATTGATAACCGCTCAGGCGCAGAGTTTTGGAGTTTCATCAATGAAGCGTCAACACGTCAAGCGGGTCAAGAAATTAAGTGGCAATCATCGCTATGAGTTTAGAGTTTGTTCAATACCCAGCTCAGGGAACGCATAAAGCCACGGTTATTTGGCTACATGGTTTGGGTGATTCTGGTGACGGTTTTGCCCCAGTAGCGCCACAGCTCGATTTACCCAGTGAACTAGGTGTGCGTTTTGTATTTCCGCATGCGCCTATGCAGGCCGTTACTATTAACGGCGGTATGCAGATGCGCTCATGGTATGACATTAAATCGATGGATTTAGACAAACGTGCAGATGAACAAGGGGTTAGGGAGTCTGCAGCAAAAGTTGAGCAATTAATAACGCAAGAAATGGCTAACGGCATACCGGCGAACAAAATTATTTTAGCGGGATTTTCACAAGGTGGCGTCATATCGCTACATTTAGCCCCGCGTTTAGAGCAAAAGCTTGCTGGCGTTATGGCACTATCAACCTATATGTGTGTGCCACATAAATTGGCTGATGAAGCAAAGCAAACACAGCTAAATATATTTATGGCTCATGGGAGCCAAGATGACGTTGTACCGCATAGCGCGGGTAGAAGTGCGTTTGAAGTATTATCAACGCATAACATGGATGTGAGTTGGCAAGAATACCCTATGGGGCATCAGGTTTGTACACAAGAGTTACAAGCTGTGCGCCAATGGTTAATTTCTCGCTTAAGTTAGTTTAGGAGCCGCTGAGGGTCAAAATGAGTCAAAAAATAGTAATAACAGCAAATGTAAAACGTGAACCACAGGTTAGCGAACCCAGCGTGAGCTATGAGTGGCATTGGCGTCGGATTGTGAGTATTTCTATGTTGGTGATTATGACCTCTGCAGCGGTTATTTACGGCCTGTCTAGCGCTGTGAATGCTGATCAAGGGGCGCAGCATCCTAATGAGCAGTTCGATTCTACTGAGCAACAAACAGCAATTGTGTCGTTAAGCGATGATACTGCAGCATCAGCAGAGAGTGAAAACGCAACAGATGCTGATGAGGAGCTGCTGAGCAGTGTCGCAATTGCAGCACCTAAAATCCTTTCCCCAGATGAGCAAAAACCAGCTCCTATTACCGAACAAGTAACATCAGAGCCTGAAGTTCAACAAAGTATTATTGAGCAAGAAGTAGAGCCAACGCTCACTGCTGAGCCTGAAGAAGCAGCCATGGCTGCAACAGATAACCAAACGCCTGAAACCGAAACGGCCAGTGAAAAACCGGCTGAGCAAAAAGTATTTGCTGAATCAGCACAAGTTGCGAGTGTGGCCATTGGTGCCAAAATAGATACAGCTACTATTAGCCGAGCCGTATTGACGCGCAGTGTGAGTAATCGTGAACCAACCAATGTATTTGCCGCCGATGTGCGTTTAAGCCAATTTGAAGAATCATTGTCATTTTTTAGTGAGCTTAAAAACTTACAAGGTCAGCAGGTAAAGCATATTTGGTTATTTGAAGGCGAAGTGATGGCGGAAGTGTCGCTCAAAGTTACTTCTCCGCGCTACCGAACTTACTCAACTAAAAATATTATGGATTCCCAGCTAGGGAATTGGCGCGTTGATGTGGTTGATGAGCGAGGCTTACTCATTGCGCAAAAAGAATTTAGAATTTTAGCTGATTAAATCGCCCTCAGATAGAACAGGTTTTAATCCTGGAAGGTCAACAGACCCCAGTAATTATTAATGGATATTTTATGACTGAAAAAACAAAGTTAGTTCGCATTGCTACTCGTAAAAGTGCATTGGCACTGTGGCAGGCTGAATTTGTAAAAGCGCAGCTAGAGCATTTTCACGATGACGTGCGTGTAGAGCTGGTGCCTATGTCGACTCAAGGTGACATTATTTTAGATACACCACTGGCTAAAATTGGTGGTAAAGGCTTATTTGTAAAAGAACTAGAACAAGCCATGCTTGATGGGCGAGCAGACATTGCAGTGCATTCAATGAAAGACGTGCCAGTCGAATTTCCAGATGATTTAGAGTTACATGTTATTTGTGAGCGTGAAGACCCGCGTGACGCGTTTGTATCAAATAATTTTGCCAATATTGATGCGTTACCGCAAGGCGCCATTGTTGGCACCTCAAGTTTACGTCGCCAATGCCAAATTAGAGCGTTGCGTCCAGATTTAGAAATTCGTGACTTACGTGGCAATGTAAATACACGTTTAGCAAAGCTTGATAGTGGTCAATACGATGCGATTATACTCGCAGCGGCTGGGCTAATTCGTTTAGAAATGGGTGAACGTATTCGTGACTTTATTGAGCCAGAAGTGTCGTTACCTGCTAATGGTCAAGGTGCTGTCGGTATTGAATGCCGTATAAATGATGAAGTTACTAAAGCCTTATTAGCTCCGCTGGAGCACAGTGAAACTCGTATTCGTGTTAATGCCGAGCGCGCAATGAACCGCCACTTAGAAGGGGGCTGCCAAGTTCCGATTGGTGCTTATGCATTGGTTGATGGTGAGCAAGTGCATTTACGTGGTTTAGTTGGGGCGATTGATGGCAGCGAAATTTTACGCGATGAAATTTGTGGGCATGTTGATGATGCGGAAAAATTAGGAGTTGAGCTGGCTAAAAAACTCTTAGCACAAGGCGCAGATAAAATCCTTGCTGACGTATATCGAGACGCATAATGAAACACATCTTGATAACTCGGCCCGAAGGAAAAGGCGCAGCCCTTGCACAGCAACTTGAGCAAGCGGGTTATCAAGCGTCTTTATGTCCTGTTCTAAAAATAACGTATTTAACCCCAACCAGCGTTGAGCTAAGCCCGTTGGTTAATGCCGACAAAATTATTTTTGTTTCGCAAGATGCAGTACATGCACTGAGTGCCCTTAAGCCTGTAATTAACACCAAAGCGCAGTTTTATGGTGTTGGCCAACAAACAGCCGACACCATTTATGAAGTATTTGGTGTACGTGCTGCTTTGCCAAAACAACATGACTCTGAGGGGTTGCTGGCGCTTAAGTCATTGGCTGAGGTTGATGGCAGTAATATCGTGTTGGTTAAAGGCATTGGTGGGCGACCTGAGATAGCAAAAACCTTAAAACAACGCGGTGCTTTTTTAAATAATTGTGTGGTGTATCAGCGCGAGCCGGTAGCGCAACAATCCGCTGACTGGATAGACCACTGGCAAAGCCAGAATGTACACGGTATAGTCATTACTAGTAATGCCGCCGTTGATGCCATTTTTAATACCCTTACCGCGGCGCAACTAACATGGTTACAACAGTGCGAATTTTATGTTGCCAGTGAGCGTATTGGCGATTATTTACAACAGCAAAAAATAAATTCGACACATATACATACTGCGGCAGGAGCTAGCGACCACGCTATGTTTGCCTGCATTAATCAGCAAGGTAGCAAAATGAGTGAACAGTCAGCGACGTCAAAAGTAGAAAAAGCAGCAGCGCAGCCAATAGCCAATAACACGTCTAACACCGCTAAAAATGACACTGCAAAAGCCAATAATCAAACGCAAAATAATACCCATAAAGTGAGTAAGGTGGGGAGTTTAGCGTTGGTGATTTCGTTACTTGTTGCCAGTGGCGTGGGTTATGAGTTTTATCAAAAGCTCAATGCCGGTAAAGTGCAAAATTTAGCGGTTAATGCATTAACAGAGCAAAATAAGATATTGCAGCAAGAGCTGCAAGCGCTTAAGTCTGAGCAGCTCAGTCTACAGCAAGCGTTACAAAAGAGCGAAGAGCAAACTGCTATGGCGCTTAATGAAAACTCTGTAAAAAATCAGCAAGCATTAAAAGCAGCACTGCAAAAAGTGCAGCAAAGTGGTAACACATTAAACCCACAAGAAGTGACTAGCTTACAACGCATGGCTGAATTTAAATTGTGGGCTGAACAAGATTACCAAGGCACAAGTGCAGTGCTTAAACGTTTAGATTCACTTTTAAGCGATCACCCAGGCACGCTTGAGTTACGCCAAGCAATTATACAAGACATACAAACGCTCGATAGCATTAAACCCGTTGCAACAGAGGCGATTTACTTACAGTTAAATAGTGTAAAAGATCGTATCGATAACTTGGTATTTAATGCGGTTAATTTGCCAGAAGAAGCGTCAGTAACTGATGAAAACGCGCTCTCTGAAAATATGAGTGATTGGCAACAAAACATCCGAAATAGCTGGAATAAAATAGTTGATAGCTTTATTACAATTCGCCATCACGAAGGGGTATTAATAGAGCCGCTATTAACTGATAGAGCGCGCCACCTGATTAATCAGCGCATAAAGCTCAATATTACTCAGGCGCAAGATGCACTAATGAGCAAGCAAGCCAGCATCTATTTTAGCGCCTTAAACGACACAAAACGTTTGGTTAATGAATACTTTAAGCAAGATGATAATGCCACAAAAGTGGTACTACAAACTTTAGTAAACCTTGAAAAAGAGCCGCTTAACTTTAACCCTGAGGTGACATTGCAAAGTACTGAGCAAGTTAAGGAGTGGGCACAATGATAGGGTTGATCATTTTTATTGTCGCTATTGTATTGGTATTAGCGATCACTCCTTTCGTGTTAGATGAAAAAGGCTATGTGCTGATTTCATTTAATAACACCACCATAGAAGGTACGATTGTTTCGTTTTGTATTATGGCGGCACTGAGCGCAGCGGCTTTGTATTTAACTTACAAACTCGTACGCTACTGTTTATCTATTTACAGAAATACCAAACATGGATTTTTTGCTCGCAGCCAAGAGCGCAAGCATGCAGCTATAGAGCAAGCACTGTGGAGCTTGATTAATGACGATTACGCGCAAGTGGAAAGCGCGTTATCAAGTAACAGTGTGCCAGCTAAATTTTTAGACATACGTTTGGCGTTACTAGCAAAAGCTGCACTGGCAAATAATCAACCCGATAAAGCGCTGGAATACTTGTTTGAAATAAGCCCTGAGCAGCAACTAAAAGTGGCTAAACTATGGTTAGCCAGTGGCGACAGCAGTGTTATTGAACCGCAAATACGGATGGCGGCTGAATCTAAAAAAGCCACGGTACTTGAGCTTAAACTGTACACTGAAGTGTTGGTGCAACAGCAGCACTTTAAAATATTAGAAGACTTTTTACCGCGCTTATTACGTAAAGATGCATTGAGCGATAAGCAGTGGCAGCAGGTGTTTTTAGCTTATTTTGCTGCTCAAGCGAGTGATGAGCTAACCAGTAAGTACCAGCAATTAGGTAAGAAATTGCAAGCACATGCGCACACTGCGTACTTAACTCAAATGGCAAAAACAGGGCAGTTGGCGAGTATTGAAAACGAGTTAATTAAAATGCTCAAACACGCTAAGCACCACTCTGAACTTGCCGACATTTTACGTGAAGCTGCGCCAAGTAATGCTTACAAGCTGCAATCAAGCATTCAAGAGCGGTTGAAAAAAGACGAGCACAATAACGCGTTATTATTAGCGCTGGCGTGTTTAGCGAATGCCCAAGGTGATTATGATTTAGCTGCACGAGTATTCGACAAAGCGCTTAATAGCGATAACAAATCACAGTATCGACAACAAGCTATACTAAGCTATAAACACAGCGCACAATTAGATAAGGCGCTTGTGCTCTATCAATAATGGATTATATTTTATAAATCAATAATTAAAAGCGCAGGAGCGAAGGCTATGAAAAATGTGTTTACACTCTCTTTTAGTCTTGCATGCGCTTATTTTTTTACTGGTTATCTTAGTAATTTATTACTCGCAGTTGACGGTTATGCCGTGGCTTCTTGGCCACCTGCAGGCATTGCACTAGCCAGTTTTTTATTATGGCGCCATCGCGCTTACTTAGGCATTATTGCTGGTTCTTTACTGATTAATTTAATTCATTTAGACCATGTTACAGATATTTTAAACTGGCAAATTTTGTTACATGCAGTGGGCCTCAGCGGCGCTGCTTTTTTGCAAGCATGGCTCGGCGCGCAAATAATTACAAAAGTAATAAAAGCCCCTCTAGATCTTTCATCGATAAAATTGAGTATTCAAAGCTTAGTAATTGCAGGTCCTGTCTGTTGTGTTATAGGCGCCATTGCTGGTACGAGCTTATTAGTATTTAACCAGATCATCCCTGCTGCGAATGCGCTGGATAATTTTATTACTTGGTGGATAGGTGACAGCATTGGCGTATTAATTTTTACCCCATTACTATTAGCTGTATTTCACTATTCTGAGATGCGCCATCGACTACAAGTTATTGTTCCTGCATTACTTATTTATGCGATTATTAGTATTAGCTTTTATGGTGCAGCGAGCGTAAAAAAACAAAAAGACACTCAAAAGCAAGAAACGAAAGTGCTTGCGACTCAAAGCGCTATAAATCAAAAGTTAGATGAGATCATTGCGCATCTATCTTTATTAAGTGGTTTTTTAGCAAATAGTGAAGACGTTAGTTTTAGTGAGTTTACGCAGTTTACAGCTAAACAATTAAGCTACAGTGAAGAAATACTTGCTTTTAAATGGGTTCCTGCGATTACTGATGATTCTCGTGCCGAGTATCAATCATGGATTGAGCAAGTTGATAGCGAAAACCCGTTTATCAAACAAAAATCAGCGAATGGGCAATGGCAAAAAGCCCCCTATCGAGAGCTCTATTACCCCGTAAAATATATAAACCCACTTAGGGGAATGAAAGATATTGTTGGGTTTGATTTAGGTTCAAACGAGCAAGTACGCACAGCACTCACTAAATCTAAAGTACTTAATGAATTGGTGATCAGTGAACCGACAGCACTGATACCGAATAACGATGGATTAAGTGTACTCTTTATGTATCCCGTTTTTGGAAATGTGGTAACAGAAGGCGATTTTAAAGGATTTGTTGTTGCCGTGGTTAGCTTAGCTAAACTTTCTAAGTCGCTGTCGTTTGACTCTAATGAGCGTATTGCGATTAGTTTTTTTGATATTAATAATGCTGAAAAACAGCAGGCACTTTATATTGCAGAGCATCATTCTATGGTGTTACTAAAAAAATATCAGTTGTTAATTGGTCAGCGAATGTGGCGCGTTGAGCTGCATCAACCCGTTTTAAAATCATCGTGGTTCATATACTGGCTAGCGCAAATAGTGGGTATGTTATTTGTGTGGTTGTTGATTATATTTTTGATCTCTGTGACGGCTACCAATATTCGGATTCGCGAACAAGTGGCAAAGCAAACACTCACGCTACGCCAAGAAAAACAAAAGGCCGATGAAGCCAATGCTATAAAAAGTCAGTTTTTAGCCAACATGAGTCATGAAATACGCACGCCAATAAATGGCATAAAGGGTATGCACTATCTAGCGCTACAACAACAGGATTGGCAGCAAGCAAAAGGCTATATAGAGCAAGCTGATGGTGCTCTAAGTGTATTATTAAGAGTGTTAAACGATGTACTCGACTTTTCTAAAATGGAAGCCGGTAAACTTGAGTTAATGCAAGAGCCTGTGAACCTCAAACAATTAGCCGAGGACATCGTCGGTTTAATGCAATTTGAGATGGAGAGTAAATCGCTTTCTTTAAAATTAGAGTATGACAGCGATGCGCATTTAACTCTCAATACCGATCCTATTCGTTTAAAGCAAATTCTGCTTAATTTATTAAATAATGCAGTAAAATTTACCGCAAAGGGCTGTATTACGTTAAAGATTTGGCAATCATCAAAAATGACATACTTTAGCGTTAACGATACCGGGATTGGCATTAGCTCTGCAGCTCAAAAACAGCTTTTTAAACCCTTTTCTCAAGCAGATAGCTCAACGTCGCGTCAGTACGGTGGTACAGGTTTAGGTTTGAGTATTTGTAAAAAATTGGTCGAATTGATGGGAGGGGCTATTGATTTAAAAAGCAGTGAGGGGCATGGATCTACGTTTACTTTTAGCTTACCAGTTCATTCATCGCTGCCAAAAGCCAAATACAGTGCTGATGCTTTATCAAAAATTGATGTGAGTAATATTTCTTTAGAAAAATATCAATTACTTATAGTGGAAGACAACCCATTAAACCAACATGTTGTAAGTGCTATTTTAGAAACTAAACACGGTATTGCTGATATCGCAAATGATGGCTTAGAAGCGATTGCGATGCTTAGCGAAAAAAACTACGATCTAGTATTAATGGATATTCAAATGCCGAATATGGATGGCTTACAAGCAACAAAAGTGATTCGTAATGAGTTAGGTTTTTTTGATTTACCTATTATTGGTTTATCCGCCAACGCTCACGAACAAGACGCTCAAAAAGCGATTACCTCTGGAATGGATAGCTATATGACCAAGCCTATTGAAGCTGATGAGCTATTTAAAACGCTTTGGTATTATTTATCTCGCTTAGATAAGTAACAGTTATTTTTGTACAAAAGGCAGACATAAGACCTCCAAGCGCCATTTTAAATATTCTACACTTGAAATATTACTGTACCTGCGTATCATTCGCGCAATTTTAACTCAACCGAGTAGCTACTATGATTAATAGAAAAATACCTTTGCTAGATATTCACCGTCACTTAGATGGGAATGTACGCGCGCAAACCATACTAGAACTTGGTCGTCAGTTTAATATAGCTTTACCAGCAGATAATGTTGAGGCACTTATTCCTCATGTTCAAGTTATTGATCCTGAGCCAAACCTAATGGCATTTTTACAAAAGCTTGATTGGGGGGTCACGGTACTGGGTGATTATGATGCTTGTAGACGAATTGCGATAGAAAACATTGAAGATGCACAAGCGCAAGGCCTTGATTACGTAGAACTACGTTTTAGCCCTTACTACATGGCACAAAGCCAAGGTTTACATCCTCAGGGCGTTGTTGAAGCCGTGGTTGATGGTATTAAAAGTGCAACAAAAGATGCTGATATTAAAGCAAACTTAATTGGTATTTTATCTCGTACTTACGGTGTTAAAACCTGTCAACACGAGCTGGATGCTTTACTTGCTTTTAAAAATGATTTGGTCGCGGTTGATTTAGCGGGTGACGAAATTGGTTACCCTGGTGAACTGTTTGTTGATCACTTTAAACAAGTACGCGATGCATATTTAGCGGTTACTGTGCATGCTGGCGAAGCATTGGGTGCTGCCAGTATTTGGCAGGCATTAAACGAGCTTGGCGCAAGCAGAATAGGGCATGGCGTTAAAGCGATTGAAGACTCAACGCTAATGGATTATTTACGTGATAACCGTATTGGTATTGAATCGTGCTTAACCAGTAATATTCAAACCAGCACAGTGAATGATTTAACTAAGCATCCGCTTAAACAGTTTTTAGATCATGGCATTTTGGCCAGCATTAATACCGATGATCCGGCTGTTGAAGGGATTGAAATTGAGTACGAATACGCAACTGCAGCGCCACAAGCTGGTTTATCGCAAGCTGATATGGAAAAAGCGCAAGCCAATGCACTTGAGATTGCGTATTTAAGTGATGCAGATAAACAGGCACTCAAAACCAAAGTCGCACAGCGTTAATCACCTGTACTATAAAAAAATGCCACTGTTTACAGTGGCATTTTTGTTTATATGTGAGTTTGACAGCTAACGTAATTATCATAAAGTGCTTTTAAAATATCGGCACGGCTGATCATGCCAACTACAACGTCACCATCAACCACAGGGTAATTCTTTGGCTTACCGGGTTGCATTTGTTCTGCTAATTCCATGATATTGGTATCACCGCTGACCGTCACAACTTCTGTTTGCATCAACTGCGATACTTTTACCATACCGTCACAAAAATAACTGCTTTGCATTAGGGGTTTAAGTAGCTCTTGCTCAGAGATAAAACCTACTAGCAACTTGTTATCGTCAAATACTGGGGCACCAAGCAATTTAAATTTTTGTAGTTCTGCAATGGCGGTCGTCATTTCTGTATTAGGGGTGATATGAGGCAACTTGTGTTGCATAAAATCTTTTACTTTTGTATTTAGCATTTAGGTTTCTCCCGCTGAATGTTCTATACAAAGTATGGTTTATAGATTGGATTTTAGGAAATTGTTTATGTTGATGAGTTTAATAGGTAATAACAATCATCGCAGCGGTAATGGCGGGCAATAAAAACAATTAAGGCACCCTAAGGTGCCTTAAAAATGATGCATTTGCTGTTATTTTATAAAAGCAAATGCATCCGCGTACATGTTTTCGCGAATGGCACCGTGGCTAATAAAGTCATCGCGCACTATGCCTATCATGTCAAAACGACCTGCCATGTAAATATCATAAGGTTCAAGCGAGATGATATCGTTCATAACCGCTTTATGCACATAACCAGTATGGCCAGTCCAGCTGTCAGTAGGATTTTCTACCACAGGAATAAATTCGAAGTGCTTATGACTATCTGCCCAAGCTTTCATTTCGCTGTGTGCATACAGCGCAGACTCTTCTTTAACACCCCAATAAAATAGCACTGGGCGCTGACAATTTATTTCAGCAAGGTGATCGGCCATTGATTTTGCGTAAGAGAAGCCTGTGCCGCCAGCAAGTAAAATAATGGGGCGCTCGCACTGCAAACGTAGTTGAGAAACACCTAAGCCCGCTTCAATAGTAACTGTTTGATTATTATTGTGGGCACTACGAAGGTGCTCTAGCGATTGCATAGCATATGAGTCAGCAACTGAAGCACCAATATGTAATTCTAAAGCATCCGTTTGTGAAGGACGGCTTGCAATTGAAAACGCACGTTTATCTTTTTCACCTAAAACCAATTGTAAATATTGGCCAGCTTCAAATGTGACGGGTTGCTGCGGCTTTAAAATAACTTTATGAACAAATTCTGTTAGTGGACTGATAGAGACAACGTCAGCGTGTAATGTTTGCATGTTTTACCTTAAATTAGCGGATACGCACTTTATTTGAGCAATAGTAGCATATCCGCAGGGTGAGTTTATAGCCTAGACCAAAGTCGTTAAAGAATACCTAGGCTATCCCAAAGTTCATCAACGCGATCTTTAGTGGCTTGATCCATAACAATAGGTTCGCCCCACTCACGGGTTGTTTCGCCAGGCCATTTGTTGGTTGCATCCATGCCCATTTTTGAACCAAGGCCAGAGACAGGCGATGCAAAGTCTAAATAGTCTATTGGCGTGTTTTCAATTAACGTGGTGTCGCGTGCAGGATCCATACGGGTAGTAATAGCCCATATTACATCGTTCCAATCTCGGGCGTTAATGTCATCGTCGCAGACAATAACAAATTTAGTGTACATAAACTGTCGTAGGAATGACCAAACCCCCATCATTACGCGCTTGGCGTGCCCGGGGTATTGTTTTTTCATCGTAACCACGGCCATACGGTACGAGCAGCCCTCTGGCGGTAAATAAAAATCAACGATTTCTGGAAACTGTTTTTGTAAAATTGGCACAAATACTTCGTTTAAAGCCACCCCTAAAATAGCTGGCTCATCAGGCGGACGACCCGTAAAGGTACTGTGATAAATAGGGTCTTTACGATGAGTAATATGAGTGACTGTCATAACGGGAAAGTCATCGACTTCATTATAGTAACCCGTATGGTCGCCATAAGGGCCTTCAGGTGCCATTTCACCTGGCATAATATGCCCTTCAAGCACGATTTCTGCGCTGGCCGGTACTTGTAAATCATTCGAAATAGACTTAACCACTTCCGTTTTACTGCCACGCAATAAACCGGCAAAAGCATATTCGCTTAATGTATCGGGGACCGGAGTAACCGCCCCTAAAATTGTGGCAGGATCAGCCCCTAATGCCACTGATACCGGATACGGCTCACCAGGGTGTTCTTTGCACCACTCTTGAAAATCAAGCGCGCCACCACGATGAGATAACCAACGCATAATAATTTTATTTTTGCCAAGTAACTGCTGGCGGTAAATCCCTAAATTTTGACGCTTTTTATAAGGCCCTTTGGTAACGGTTAAACCCCAAGTAATTAAAGGCGCAGCATCACCAGGCCAGCAATGCTGAATAGGAAGCTTGGTTAAATCAACATCGTCACCTTGTAAAATAACTTGTTGGCAGGGCGCTTTTTTTACTTCTTTGGCTGGCATATTAAGGACTTGCTTAAATACCGGAATTTGTCCAAGGGCTTCTTTAATGCCTTTCGGTGGTTCTGGCTCTTTTAAAAATGCCAATAACTTACCAACTTCTCGTAATTCACTGACATCTTCTTGGCCCATACCCATTGCTACACGCTTAGGTGTACCAAATAAGTTAGCTAGAACAGGCATGTCATACCCTTTCGGGTTTTCAAATAATAAAGCGGGGCCTTTAGCACGCAGTGTGCGATCGGCAATTTCGGTCATCTCAAGATACGGGTCGATTTCTTGGCTGATGCGTTTTAATTCGCCTCGTTTTTCAAGTAAATCGATAAAATCGCGTAGATCTTTGTATTTCATTGTGGGCCGTTACTTAGCAAAAAGTTAAAAGTATTATACCCAGTTCATGCAAGCCAAGTCATTACTTGCACTTAAAACTTAAAGCGCTCTACCGCACCTTTTAAAGAGTGTGCAAGTTGATTAACATCTTCACTTTCGCTTGCTAGGGTCGTCGCATTGTCGGCATTTAAGGTGGCATGATCGGTTACCTTAGCCATTATTTGTTGGATATCAGTGCTGTTTGCAAGTTGTTCATGCGATGCATGGGCAATGTCTTTGCTCATTGCATTGACCGATACTAACGTGCTTTTGATACGCTCAACGGCTGCATTTAGTTCAGTACTGTTTTCAACACAATGTTTGGCTTGTTGTTGACCATCATTTATTTCAGCTTGGGTAGACTGAGTATGTTGTTGTAGTGTGTTGATCATGGTGGTTATTTCGCTAGTGGAGCTTTGTGTTCGTGCTGCAAGCGAACGCACTTCATCAGCCACTACGGCAAATCCTCGACCATGTTCACCGGCTCTTGCTGCTTCAATGGCCGCATTAAGCGCTAGCAAATTGGTTTGCTCTGCAATACTGCTAATCGTATCAACAATAGCGCCAATCAGTTTGGTGTATTGTGCAAGCTCCTCGGTGCTGCTGACGGCTTTATCTAGGCGGCTTAAAAGAGATTCAATACTTTGGCTATTGTTGTTTGCAATGTCATTGACATCATTTGCAAACTGCGAGGCATTCGTTATTTCATTTGAGGTACTCTGCGCTTGTTCGTAAACGGCTTGTGAGCTTTGTAGCATACGTTGCGCTAATGAGGTTGCTTGTGCGCTGCGTTCCAGCTGTTGCTTAGCAACGATGGTCATTTGTTGCCCTTTTTCACTGGTTTGAATGGCTGAATTATCGAGTTCGTAGGCGTCGTTACTGATCCCTTTTATTAGGTGAGTTAAATCATCACAAAGCTTATTGGTATTATGCAGTAGGGTACCAAACTCGTCTTTACTTAGAGGATTACTACGCTGTGAAAAGTCACCTGAGGCTATGCGTGCGAGTTCTTTATTCACCTTTTTAAGTGGTTTTAGCATGGCGTTAGTAGTAAACACTGAAATAATAACCAGCAAAACAATTAAAACAAAAGCAATAATAATAACTAAGCTAGAGCCGGTATTGATTGCTGACTTAGCGCTCTCTTGCAGGGAGTTAAAGCGCGTGTCTGCAAGTTTATTAAGCTCAATTAGTTGATTTTCTATAATGATAAAAGCATGTTGAAAACTTTCAAACCGCTGATCAACCTTGTCTTTGCTATTGAGTACAGTGTTCTGCAATGCATACAGCCCATCAGGATTATTTAATAGGCTGCTTAAATCGTTAAACGCCGCTATTAACTCATTGGCGTTGAGCTTATTTGCAATAGGAGAGGCTTGTTGCTCTAAATAACTAAGATTAGATTGAATATTATCGAGTAAAAAAGAAGTGTCCTGTTGGTGGGCATTGATATCTTCAGAGGTGGTTACTTGCCCAATGCCTTTGACATTATTGTTTAGAGTAAATAATAAATCATCAATTCGAGTCGCTGTGCCAAAGACTGCATTTAAAAGCGATTGCTGGTTGCCCGCTACGTTTATAAGCTCTATATCAAGTAATTGGTTACTCAGATCGCGAAGCTGTTCATTAAAGGTAACTGTCAGTGCTGCGGCGGTACTTTGCGCCTTAAAGCGTTGCTCTTTTGCTGCAAGCATGTCGTTGCTTATAGTGTTTAGTTTAGTGAAGTCATTATGAATAGTAACAAGTAATGTTTGCATACTTTGTTGCTTGGCAACTTGTGCTTTTAGCGTCTCTAATTTATTAAAAAACTGTGTTTGCTCTGCGTGTGCTTGCTTTTTATTTTGCAGTAGTAAATCAAGTTTAGTTTGGCTGTAAGCAATGGCGTTAAATTTAGTAATTGAAAGTAGCGATAAACGCAGGTCTTTACTCGCTTGCTGTACCGGAACCGCTAACGTTTCTATGCGCGAGTTAGTGGTACTGATTTGATGGAGTGACCAGTAAAAAAATATGCAGCTGGTGAGCATTAACAGGCCAATAGCTGAAAAGGCTAAAATTATTTTATGTTTTATAGCGATAGAATGCATAACTTTATCAACAGTATTAAGACTTTTGTTAGTGTAGCAAGTTTTTTAATATGTTGTTAGTTAGTGGTTAATTGCTTGTGCATTGATATTTTTTACCGTTAATTATTAGCATAGCTTGCTCGCCCTTACTCCAAAACAGTACCTTGGTATTAATATATTTGCTACCAGAGGCACTCACCTCATGAGTTAATAAATAATCATGCTTATTAAAGCGGAGCGTCGCCTGTTTGTTGCTAATAATATCTAGCTGTGCAGCGGTGTTATCGCACATGTAGTTTGTTGTAATGGGTTGCTCATTGCATGCAACCAGGGCTATTAAAGCAATAGTAATGGCGTAGTGTTTCATTAGGCTGTGTTTTACTTATTTAGTCGCTTGGTTAATTAAGAGCTTAGCAAAGCTAAATTAACCGTTGGTGAAAATAAGGCTTTACGTTATGTTTAAGCTCTTATTTTTAGCTAGGGAATATCATGGCTGGCACTAACCTCTTAACATTACTTGATGATATAACGACCTTACTTGATGATATTGCGACCATGAGTAAAGTTGCGACTAAAAAAACGGCAGGCGTACTAGGAGATGACTTGGCGCTCAATGCGCAGCAAGTTACAGGGGTCACTGCCGATAGAGAGCTGCCGGTAGTATGGGCGGTGGCAAAAGGGTCGTTTTTAAATAAAGCGATATTAGTCCCTGCTGCGTTATTAATTAGTGTGTGGTTGCCTTGGCTAATTACGCCACTTTTGATGATGGGTGGTTTATTTTTATGTTTTGAAGGCGCTGAAAAAGTATTTGCTCGCTTTTTACCTCACCATGAGGAAACGATAGATGATGATGAAAAGTTAGATTTAGTTGAATATGAAAGGCAAAAAGTAAAAGGTGCTATTCGTACTGACTTTATTCTGTCTGCTGAAATTATTGTAATTACCTTAGGGACTGTGGCTGGGGCTACGTTAATGAATCAAGCACTGGTGCTAAGTGTTATTGCCATCATCATGACAATTGGTGTTTATGGACTGGTAGCTGGAATTGTAAAACTTGATGATGCAGGATTGTATTTACTTAACCAATCAAAACTCTCTGCGAATAAATTTAAAGAATTACTGGGTAAAGGCCTACTTGCAGCAGCTCCCCGACTTATGCAGTTTTTAGCCTTTGCAGGTACAATCGCCATGTTTTTAGTGGGGGGTGGAATTTTAGTGCATGGTGTTGAGTTACTGCATCATACGCAGATTGATATCACACATTACGCCCAGTCAACTTTAGGTGGGGTAGGTGAGATGCTAGCCCCTTTAGTATTTGATGGCTTACTTGGTGTGGTTGCGGGTTTGGTTATTGTTATTATGCATGTAACCTATACTAAGCTCTTTAAAACCCATAGTAGCGCGGCGTAATCGCGCTACTTTACATTATTCACATTGTGCACTTTTACATAATTGCTCAAGCTCGTGTTTAGCTTTGCTATTACCTTGAGCAATGGCTTTTTTATACCAATAAATAGCTTGTGGGGCGTTTTTCTCTGTGCCTTGCCCGTCGCGATACATTTGCGCCAGATTTAGTTGCCCCCATTGAGAACCTGTTTGCGCTGCAAGAGTAAAGCTTTCTAGCGCTTCATCGTATTGCCCATCTTTGTGGTACATAATTCCTTGTTGATTATTTTTATCGAGCTTTACTCCTTTATATAAAGGTTTTGGCTGTGGCGGAAACATCACAAATCCCCCATATAAACTATTTGCATAGGGGCGCAGCACGTCGAATATAATGTCATCCTTGTATAAGCGTTTTATTTCATTACGAGGTAGGGTGATGGTTTTAGACGAAAAGTAATCTCTTTGCACTAATAAACTGGCACGCATTGCTGTGGTTATAGCGCTGCTGCGCTTATAGCTGTAATTACTCACCTGAAACGTTATAAATTGCTGATCAAAGCTCAGCACTTGCGCGACTTTTAAATTAGTCAGTGTCCACGGTTCATGAGTGAATTTATCGGCCTTTACTAAATAGGTGTCGTAGGCTTTGGGGTTGGTTAAATAACTTTGTTTTAGCGCCTCAGCATTAAGGTGTTTTTGGTAAAAAAATAACAATACCCACAGCAATAAAACTAACCCAATACAGTATTTGGGTAGGCTTAGCTTTTCGAACAGGGGTAACTTTTTAATGCTTGTAGGCTCACAATGTCCACATTGATAGCACTCGCGTTTATAGCTCAACTTTATCGGAACTATAGGAAGAATAGTAAAGCGCAAAAAGCGGCTTTGGTTAACTAAGTGATAGCTGTTACTTTTGCAATTAGGGCAGCACTGTACTTGTGTAAAATGAGGAAAAGACTCACTGGTATTGAAAAGCAGCATGAAAATACGCTCCCTGTTTTAATTCTCTTTAAGTTAAAACAATGAGCGTATTAGTTAAAGCAGCAAACTGTAAGTAATTATGTCAGTTACTCTTTAGTGCGTGCTTTTGGTTCAATGGTCGTTTTAGCGTCGGCGGCCATTAACGCAAATACAGCATAAGCAGCGGTGTTTTGACGAAGTTTAGCGGGTGTTACTTTATCAAGGGTGTCATCCGCTGTATGGTGGTAATCAAAGTAGTCAGTACCATCTTGTGCCAGTTCAAAAATAGGTGCAGAAACTGCATTTTTAAATGGGATGAGATCGGGTCCGCCTTTAGCTTCATTTTGGCCAATGTATTCAATATTTAATGGCGCAAGCTCTTTGGCAATCGCGCGCACTACTGGCAGTGAAGCTGCGTTTACATTTGATTCAAAGCCATAAACTACATCAGCACCAAAGTCAGACTCTGCAGCAGCCACAATGTTATTAAGCTCATTTTTATGCTTTGCAAAATACGCTTTTGCGCCCCAAAGGCCGAGTTCTTCAGCTGCAAAAAGCACAACACGAATACTGCGCTTAGGACGTTTTACATCACTAATATGCTTTGCTGCTGCCATGGTTAAGGTAACGCCAGCGCCATCATCTAGAGCGCCAGTACCTAAATCCCACGAATCTAAGTGCCCACCAATAAGTACATATTGCTCAGGGTTTTCAGTACCATTAAATTGGCCAATGACGTTATAACCAGTGCCCTCGCCTAGGTTTTCGGTTTGTACATTAATATTAACCGACACGTCTTTGTTTAATGCGACTAATCGTGCTATTTGGTCAGCATCAGGATTGGCAATAGTCACGTTAGGTATTTTAGTTATCCCTTCTTTATAATAGCTACCGCCGGTATGTGCAAAGCGATGGTGGCCAGTGCTAACTGAGCGCATCATATAGGCAACGGCGCCTTTTTTAGCTGCTTCAATTGCTCCAGTAGCACGGGCTTTTACCGCGGGGCCATAACCATTGCCGTCAATATCACGGTTCATACGGTAATTAATATAAGCAATTTTACCTTTTAAGCTATTCGCCGGTGCAGCTTTTAATTCGTCAAGGGTTTCGAATAAGACGACAGGTGCACTGATCCCCTCTTTGGGTGTACTAATGCTGTTACCCAGTGCTGTTAAATGCAGAGGTTGCTCGCTTGGAGTGAGTATTTTTCCGCTTTCGCTATAGCGACGCCATTCAGGGAAGGTTGCTTCTTCTAACCAGACTTTATCAAAGCCTAATTCATCAAACTTTGCTTTTGCCCAAGCAACGGCTTTCTTATCGTTTTCGGTGCCTGGTAGGCGCGGGCCTATTTCAGTGGTGAGTGATTCTAGTAATTGATAGCTTAAATCACTTTTAAGGGCGGTGGTGCGCACCTCATCTACTTGTTGTAGCTGTTTTGTAGTGAATTCACTGTTGTTGGCGCTTACCGTCATGCTGGTGGTAAATAGGAGTGCTGTGAGCAATTGTTTCATATTCAGAGAGCCTTTGTAATGATTAACACCATTAAAGCATGTAACAAACAGGATAAAAAATAGATGAGATGAGTAGGCTATTCAGTGGGTTCAAAAGTCAGTTCAAAAAAAAGCCCACCTCAAATTGAGGTGGGCTATGGTTTTTTAAAGTTTGTATTTAAAAGCTAAATTGCGCTGCTAAACGCACGTTTGTGCCTTCACCTACCGTCACGTTATTTAATCCACCACCGGCTAGGTAGTTTTTATCGAATAAGTTTTCAATGTTTAAACGCAGGTTAATATCTGTATTACTTACCTTAAGTGCGTAGGTTGCGCCAACATCAACACGCGTATATCCCTGTTTTGTTACTGTATTGGCATTATCGGCAAAACGTTCACCTTCATAAAAAGCGCCGGCATTAAAAGCAATGGCGTCGTTGAGTTCATAACGGGTCCAAAGTGAGGCGGACCACTTTGGCGCATCGGTTGGGCGCTTACCTTCTAATTCTTCATCTCGTTCATAGTTAGCATCTAAATACATGGTTGATGCCATAACAAATAAACGATCGGTAGCAGCACCTTGTGCAGAAAGTTCAAAGCCTTTATGGCGTTGTTCACCTGCTTGCGTGGTTATGCTGGTTATATCACCAATAGGATTAATCAGATTTTCGCTCACTAAGGTGCCTGTTTTACTAATATCAAATAGGGCGCCGCTGAGCATTAATCGATCATCAAACAGTTGCCATTTAACCCCAACTTCTCGTTGCTCAGAAGTAATGGCATCGAGTTTCATGCCATTATTAACATCATTTTCATTTTCTAATGTTTCGTTTTGCGGCTCAAATCCTTCCGAGTAACTTGCGTATACGGTTGCTGATGCATTTGGATGGTAAAGTACGCCGACCTTAGGTACGAACGATTCGTTATTGCTGTTTTCTTTACTTTGTTTATCGTAACGACCACCCAGTGATAGTTGCCATTTAGGCGAGAACGAAATCAAATCTTGGATATAAATCCCGTAGTAGTCGTAGGCAGATGAGCTAACAGTATCATCTGATTTGTAACTTATATTTGGGCGATTAGGCTCATTTTGACCGGCAGAAAAATTAATCGTATCAGCAGATGTGCGTAATTGGCCATAGTAATAATCCAGTGAATTAGCGCCTACAAGTAATTGATGATGCACACCCACGGTTTCAAATTCGCCAATAAAGTCGATAAAAGCAGTTTTAAACTGCCAATCATCAAAGCGATCGTAAGGGCGTGACTGATAACTATCGCCTTCGATAAAGTCACTTGGCTTACGTGGTGCTGACTCAAAACGCTGGCGTTCAAATGTTTGCTCGTTGTAGCCTAAATTTACGTGCCAGTTGTCGGTTAAAAACATCTTAAAATCAATGCCCATGTTTTCAACGGTGATGTCGGTAAAGGCCCAAGACATGTCATGAATTGTTTTATCGTTACCAATGATATTGGCATCATTATCGATCCAAGCACCCGTATCTAGACCTGCTTCGTCATCTGTACGGTCATAGTGAACACGTACTAAGGCATTATCGCTAATATCGTAATCAACCACTAATGCACCTAAAAAACGATCGCGTTCGCGGTTATCACCGTTTTGATACTCACGCCAATATTCAACATCTTGTTTTACTAATACGCCACGGGCACGTAAATCTTCAGCTTCAGTCAATGCGCCGCCAGCATCAAGCATAAAGCGAGTTGAGCCATGTTGATCGACATCGGCACTGGCATTAAATAACGTTTGTGTGGTTGGCTTTTTGGTCACCATATTTACTAAGCCGCCAGGGCCCGATTGGCCGTACAAAATACTCGATGGTCCTTTAATTACTTCAACTTGCTCTAAAATTTCAATGGGTTGTTGATAGTGCGACCAATGCTGGTGGCCATCACGCAGGTAGCCGGTTGATGAACTTAACTCAAAACCACGTAAGTTAAATACTTCACGATTACGTTGCTTAGATCCTGGCGTTAAACTCGCATCGTTACTTAGTACTTCACCTAAGGTGGTTGCTAGTTGCTCATTTACAATTGTATCTGTAATAACAGTGACTGATTGTGCGGTATCGAGTAATGAGGTTGAGGTTCTCATTGCGCCACTGGCATTATCTACTTTGTAGTCGTTGAAGTAACTGCCTTTTACTTCAATGCGCTCTATATTTGCGGTGTTAGCGAATACATTTGCAGAGGTACTGGCTAAAAGTGCGATAAAAAGTGGGTTAAGTTTCATTAGTAGCTTCCGGCTTAGAGTTATTAGAATAGTAAAACGCCGCAGATCTTAATGAAAATAACTATCATTTGCAATATCTTTATTTGCACTTTTTATCGTGCGTTGTTAATGGTTGCTAATTGTTAAATCTGCTATTATTAGCCGCATATTTATTGAGACTTTTCTCAAGTTATTTTTTTGCTATGGAATTTACTGTGACCGCAACTGCTTTTTCATCGTTGGCCTTACCTTCTGGGTTAGTTGATAATTTATCAACACTCGGCTACACCCAAATGACTCCTGTACAGGCACAAAGCCTGCCTCCTGTTTTAAGTGGTAAAGATATTATTGCCCAAGCTAAAACAGGCTCAGGTAAAACAGCGGCATTTAGTCTGGGCGTTTTAGCCAAGCTGAATGTTAAGCGCTTTCGTATTCAGTCGTTAGTGCTGTGCCCAACCCGTGAGCTTGCAGAGCAGGTAGCGGTTGAAATGCGTAAATTAGCACGCGGTATTCATAATATTAAAATTTTAACTTTGTGTGGCGGGGTATCAATTGGTCCTCAAATTGGCTCACTTGAACATGGTGCGCATATTATTGTAGGTACACCAGGGCGAGTTGACGACCATATTCGTAAAGGTACATTGCGCTTAGATGATGTTGAAACGCTGGTACTTGATGAAGCTGACCAAATGCTTGATATGGGTTTTCAAGACACCCTCGATGCCATAATTGAGTGTATTCCAACAAATCGTCAAACATTGTTATTTAGCGCGACTTTTCCAAAATCAATAGAAGCCATTGCAAAGCGTGTTCTGAGCAACCCTGAAATGATTAAAGTAGAAGAGCAGCAAGAAAAAAGCACTATCAAGCAATACTTCTATAAAATGGATAATAATAAGCAACGTTATCCAACCCTTAAATTACTATTACTTAAATTTACCCCACAAAGTTGTGTGGTGTTTTGTAATACCAAGGTAGAAACACAGCAAGTATGTGATGATTTAGCCGATGAAGGCTTCAGCGCTGTTGCATTACATGGCGATTTAGAGCAGCGTGACCGTGAGCGTACACTGATTCATTTTGCCAATAAGAGTGCGTCTATTTTAGTGGCAACCGATGTAGCAGCACGCGGCTTAGATATTGATGATATGGACATGGTAATTAACTATCACTTAGCGCATGATCCACAAACGCATGTTCACCGTGTAGGGCGTACCGGGCGAGCGGGCAAAAAAGGCATTGCGTGTTCTATTTACGGTGATGCTGAGCAATTTAAAGTAGCGCAAATTGGTGACCACTATGAGCGTGATTTTACCCCTGAGCCAATGCCATCTTATAACCTATTAGATAAGCCTCCATACAAACCTGAAATGGTGACCTTGATGATAGATGCGGGTAAAAAGCAAAAAGTGCGCGCGGGTGATATCTTAGGGGCATTAACCGGGAAAGATGGTATAGCAGGGCGCCAAGTGGGTAAAATTAATGTACTTGATAACGTGGCTTTTGTCGCGGTAGAGCGTAACTCATCTAAACCCGCGTTACGTAAATTAACCGAAGGCAATATTAAAGGGCGTAAAATCCGTGCTCGTCGCCTGACGCGCTAGTTTTACATTTTAAGATGAGCAGCTCGCCTTGAGTTGCTCATATTCCATTTTTAATTGTTTAAACACTTCATTATCACCCCCTTGTTTGTCTGGATGATGCTGAACGGCTAGTTGTCGCCAGCGCTTTTGTAATGTTTTTAAGGTAATTGGTTGTACTAATTGCCAGCGAGCGATTAATTGCTGATGTTGCTGAGCACTTAAAGGCGCTTCATGTTGTTTAGGCTTACTGAAACGTTGCCAAAAGCTATCTAATAATGCGTTAATTTCTGCTGTTGATGTTTCAAAGTTTTGCCAGTTTAAGTAGTAGTCACGCAGCGGATCGTTTGGGTGAAGTTGGTTTTGGCGAGGGTCGCTCACCAGTTCAATATGTAAACTTTTAATCAGTAGCTGCTGTTTTGGCATAACTTGCTGCTGTAACTGATAAAGTGCATTCATAATTAAAAAATTACGTTTAAATAAATCACGCCCAGGATCAGCTGCTAAGGTATCAAGTAGCCCACGTTCTTTTAGTTCCGATGCTAAAGTATGAACCATCCACACTTTATTATTGATTAATAGTTCAAAAATCTCATCTATCAGTGGGTTAAGCATTGTTTACAATCTATTAATTGGTGTATCTTGAACAAATTATCATACACCTAAGTAACATTAAACCCCAAGGAGTGGGCGTGAATGCCTGTTTTATATTGGTCTAAATTAGATGTTTACATATTGTTTGGGTGTCATTTTATTATGGCTAGCAAGGATTAAAGGATATTTTTATGCTGACTCGGTTAAAGCGCATCTGCTTTATTGGTCTTTTGGTTGTACTGAGTGGTGCATCAAACGACGCTTTATCCAATGAGCAGACAAGTTTGTTTGAGCAGTTCGATCTTGAGCAAACATGGACTAAAAAGCACCGCCTTGCAACAGACATATTAGCTAACCCTGATCTTCCAAATTTACAACGCGTGACCATTTACAGTGACTTAGCGGAGCTGGCGTTTACACAGAGTGATTTAGCTAATGCACTAAAGTATTTTAAATTACTAGAGGCGAATAGCACCCTTAAAGAACAGCCAAAACTTTATTTTCGTGCAATTAAAATGCGAGGCGTGGTGCTTTATTATCAAGGGTTAGTGCAACAAGCGGTCGTTGATTATAATCGCGCGTTAAACATTGCCATTACCCTTAAAAGCCCGATTAAACAGGCTAACTTACTCAGTAATATTGGGCTCGCTTACTTTGATATGTATAACATGGAGCTAGCCCTCGATTATTATCAGCAAGCCAAAGTCATTTATGAAAAAGAGGGGAGCGCACAAGATAAAGCCGATATATTACATAATATCGCCGGTATTTATATTCGTCTCTCTCGGTATGAGTCCGCGCTTGAGATGTATCGTGAGGTTTTAAAAGTTTTTCAAGAGCTTGGTGATGACGATGGCGTTGCACAGGTATACGGTAACATGGGTGTGGCGTACACTGAATCGAGGCAGTACCAGTTAGCGTTGCATTACAACCAATTAGCTTTGCGCTACTATCAAAGTGTTAATAACGCCTTTCAGCTTTCGACTAAGCACACCAATTTAGCCACAATTAATCTTAAATTAAATAAATTTGATGTCGCGTTATATCATGCTAATGCAGGGCAACAGTTTGCACTTGAGGCTGATAATAAGTCTTTACTAGCGGCTGCCTTACATGTGTTATCGACTGTTCAATTTGTGCAAGGCGATACAGAAAATGCTAAAGAAACCTCAGAGCGTTCAATTACGCTTGCCAAAGAGTATAATAATGGCATGCGCATAAAAGACGGTTTGGGGGTTGAAGCGCTTATCCATGCTAGCTTAGGGGATTATGAAAAAGCGTTAAGTTTGCATCAACAGTATGTTGATTATCAGCGCAGTGTTAATACCGAAGAAGCCTCAAAAGCGGTCAGTCAATTTCAAATTCAGTTTGAATCAAATCAGCTAAACCAAGAAATTAAACAATTAAAACAGCAACAATACTTACAAGAATTACAAATAGCTAAACGTTCACAGCTGACGTTCTTATTGGTGATTGTTGCCATATTGATTTTAATTACAGTAATTGCTGTTTATAAACGCCGAACAGAAAAACAAGCGAAGTTAAAGCTGAGTGAGCAAGTTGAACAGCGCACCAAAGAGCTGCAAAGTGTGGCGCAAGAACTGCGTGAAGCTAACGAGGTTAAAAGCCAGTTTTTAGCGAATATAAGCCATGAAATTAGAACGCCATTAACCGCTATTTTGGCGCAAACTGACGATCTTATTAGTGGTCAGTATAAGGCTGAGCAATTACAAGATGAGCTTAGGGTAATACAACGACAAAGTGAGCATTTAAGAAGCCTGATTAATGATGTGCTTGATTTAAGTAAAATCGAAGCAAACAGGCTAGAACTTAACATTAGCTGTTTTGATATGGTGCGATTGATCAACGATGTTCATGCTATGTTTTCTCCACAAACTAAAGCGAAAGGCTTGTCACTGATATTAGAGAGTCAGTTAGGTGATACCTATTTTACGCGGCTAGATTTAACTCGAGTAAAACAAATACTTATTAATTTATGCGCCAATGCCATTAAGTTTACTCATAAGGGGCACGTAACAATTGCTGTTAGCAAAACGGATCAAGGGCTGCTCTTTTGTATTCAAGATACCGGAATTGGTATGAGCTCCTCACAGCTTAAGCTTATTTTTGAATGCTTTAGTCAAGCAGATAACAGCATTAGCCGACGTTTTGGCGGTACCGGTTTGGGCTTGAGTTTGTCGCAGCAGTTAGCAGCGATGATGGGTGGCTATATTAGCGTGCAGAGTGAGTTTAAAAAGGGCAGTGAGTTTTCGTTCTATTTGCCTTGTATACAAGTTGAAGAGCAAGTTTGCCACGATGATATGCAGGCTAAATCGGCTGCAGGGCATAGGTTGTTATCCGGTAAGGTGGTGCTTGCTGAGGATCACAGTGATAACCGCAAACTGATCAGTCGTTATTTACACTCCCTAGGACTTGAAGTGATTGCCGTTGAAAATGGTGAGCAAGCCGTAGAGCAAAGTTTAAAACTGTATCCGGATTTGGTGCTTTTAGATATTCAAATGCCCGTTATGGATGGTATTTCTGCGTTTGAACTACTCAAACAATGTGGCTATGAGCAGCCTATTTTAGCGTTAACGGCCAATGCCATGAGCCACGAGATTGACCACTACTTATCACTTGGTTTTAGCGATTATTTAGCAAAACCAATAGACAAAGAATCTTTTTACACTGTTTTAGCTAAATACTTAAGCTCAGCAAATGAGGATTCATCGACAGAAAGTATCCATGTAGATATGAGTGATTTAGTAGCGAGTTTTAAACAAAGCCTGATTACAGAAAGTGAGCTAATTGAACAGCATTTTAAAGTTGGAGATTATAAATCGCTGCAAAAAGATAGCCACCGAGTTTTAGGTGCGGCACAAATGTTTGAGTTTAAAGAAATAGCATTAGTGGCAAAAGCACTAGATGATGAATTACTTCAGTCACAAATTAACACTCAAAAGTTAACAACATTAGTAAATGACTTGCTGGTACTGCTTAAGCAATACGGATAAGCTGATTTACTCTAAAAATAAAAAAGACACCATCTGGTGTCTTTTTTATTTAAAAACGTTTATTTAACCAGCGTTCAGATTACTGACGTTTCATCGAATCAAAAAACTCATCGTTGGTTTTACTCATCGATAGTTTATCGATTAAAAATTCCATGGCATCAATTTCTGACATGTCATGGACTATCTTACGTAAAATCCACAGCTTTTGGAGCTCATCAGGCTTAGTAAGTAATTCTTCACGACGCGTACCAGAACGGTTAAAGTCGATAGCTGGGAATACACGTTTTTCCGCAATTTTACGGTTAAGGTGTAGTTCCATGTTACCCGTACCCTTAAACTCTTCGTAGATAACTTCATCCATTTTAGAGCCGGTATCAATAAGCGCAGTCGCAATAATTGTTAAGCTACCGCCTTCTTCAACGTTACGTGCAGCACCAAAGAAACGTTTAGGCTTATGTAATGCATTAGCATCTACACCACCGGTCAATACTTTACCTGATGATGGAATAACGGTGTTGTAAGCACGTGCTAAACGTGTGATTGAATCAAGTAAAATCACCACGTCTTTTTTGTGTTCAACTAAGCGCTTTGCTTTTTCGATAACCATTTCAGCAACCTGTACATGGCGAGATGCTGGTTCATCGAATGTTGATGCAATAACTTCACCTTTTACTAGGCGTTGCATCTCAGTCACTTCTTCCGGACGTTCATCAATAAGTAAAACCATTAATGTAACATCAGGGTGGTTATGTGTGATTGATTGCGCAATATTTTGTAGCAACATGGTTTTACCCGCTTTTGGCGGTGCTACTAATAAACCACGTTGGCCGCGGCCAATGGGTGACGCTAAATCAAGAACTCGTGCGGTAATATCTTCTTTACTGCCGTTACCACGTTCCATACGAAAACGTTCGTTTGCATGTAGTGGTGTCAGGTTTTCAAAAAGGATTTTAGTGCGAGAGTTTTCAGGTTTATCAAAATTAACTTCGTTTACTTTAAGTAAAGCAAAGTAACGCTCACCATCTTTTGGCGGACGAATAAGACCTGAAATAGAGTCGCCAGTACGCATACTAAAACGGCGAATTTGGCTTGGAGATACATAAATATCATCTGGGCCAGCTAAGTAAGAAGCTTCTGATGATCTTAAAAAGCCAAAACCATCTTGCAAAATTTCTAATACACCACCGCCGAAGATATTCTCTCCGCCTTTGGCGTGGGATTTAAGAATAGCAAAAATAATGTCT
This sequence comes from Pseudoalteromonas sp. TB41, assembly GCF_000497975.1. NCBI lineage: Bacteria > Pseudomonadati > Pseudomonadota > Gammaproteobacteria > Alteromonadales > Pseudoalteromonadaceae > Pseudoalteromonas > Pseudoalteromonas sp. TB41. The sequence goes on from NZ_AUTH01000078.1 coordinate 83,291, forward strand.
TGCTTTCTTAAGCGGGCTACGTTTTCGAGCCCCATGGACTCAGCTAAGTTTACAAGCTCTTTTATAGACTTGTCTTTTAATTCGCGTAAATGCATATTGGTGGGTTCTTTATTACAGTTGTCATACTCAAAATCGCTTTATTAGATCGTTGAGTGAGGTTTGTTGAATATAACTAAGGATTAGTTGGCTTTATAAACTAGCAGGTCATTACTGCAGCGTCCAGTACTTCTGTAAAATAAATAATAAAAAAAGGGCTGAGCGCCCTTTTTTTATAAATTTACACTTAGATGTTGTTTTCTAAAAACTCAACTAATTGTGTTTTTGATAGTGCGCCTACTTTAGTTGCAGCCACTTGACCATCTTTGAAAAGTAGTAGTGTAGGAATACCACGAATACCAAATTTAGGTGGAGTACCTGCGTTTTGGTCAATGTTTAATTTAGTAATCGTTACACGGCCATCAAATTCCTCAGCAACTTCGCTTAGAATTGGGGCGATCATTTTACACGGTCCGCACCATTCAGCCCAAAAGTCTACTAGTACAGGTTTGTCTGATTGTAATACGTCAGCTTCAAAGCTATCGTCGGTAATTTGGATTATTTTCTCGCTCATTGCGCTCTCCGGTTTAGTTAGGCGAAATATTTAGTGCGTATTTAAACACTCTTGTTTCTTATTGCAAGTTTAAACGTTATGCTTAAACGCTATGACTAAGACACATTTGACCGATAAAAAGTTTTCAGACTTTGCTATTGCACCGGAAGTGGTTGCCGGGTTAACCGAAAGTGGGTTTGAATATTGCACACCCATTCAAGCTAAATGCCTACCGTTTATTTGTGAAGGGCGCGATATTGCGGGCCAAGCACAAACAGGTACAGGCAAAACGTTGGCGTTTTTAACCGCCACATGCCACCGGTTATTACAATCTAGCAAAGCACCTAGTAAACATCCAAGAGCCCTGATCATGGCCCCAACTCGGGAGCTTGCGATTCAGATACACAAAGATGCAAAAATTTTAGCGCCGCACTGTAATCTTAACTTAGGTTTAGTATATGGTGGCGAAGATTACGAAAAACAACGTGCACAACTAGAAAAAGGCGTTGATATTTTAATTGGTACTACAGGTCGCCTAATAGATCTGTACAAGCAAGGCTGTTACACCCTTAATGAAATTGAGGTAGTCGTGCTAGATGAAGCCGATCGTATGTTCGATTTAGGCTTTATTAAAGATATCCGTTATATGTTCCGTCGTATGCCGGATACATCAGAACGTTTAAACTTATTATTCTCTGCCACACTGTCGTATCGTGTACAAGAGCTTGCATTTGAACACATGACAAACCCAGAGCATGTGCAAATAGAACCCGATGTAAAAACGGGTAAGCGTATTCAAGAAGAGCTATTTCATCCTTCACAAGAAGATAAAATTAAGCTGTTGTTAACCTTGATTGAAGAAGAATGGCCTGAGAAAGCCATTGTTTTTGCAAATACCAAACACAGCTGTGAAACTGTGTATGCATGGTTAAAAGCAGATGGACATCGAGTGGGTATGCTCACCGGTGATGTAAACCAAAAGAAACGTCAATCAATACTCGCGCAATTTAGTAAAGGCGAGCTAGACTTTTTAGTGGCTACCGATGTTGCTGCGCGTGGTTTACATATTCCAGAAGTAAGTCATGTATTTAACTTTGACTTACCTGATGATTGCGAAGATTACGTTCACCGTATTGGTCGTACAGCTCGTGCAGGCGCTTCGGGTCATGCAATTAGCTTTGCGTGTGAGCAGTATGCTTATAACCTTCATGAAATTGAAGAGTACATCGAGCACAGCATCCCTTTATCGCATTACGATAAAAGTGCATTGCTAGATGATTTGACTAAGCCGACTATTCACAGAAAACGTAATTTTTCTACCGGTCCACGTAATCGTAGTAATAACAACGGACGTCGCCCAAATAATGGTTACCAAAAAGGACGGTCTTAACCGACCGTTAGTTTGATAGTATTCGTAACTAGAGGTTTTTGAACGGTGGGGCAACTTAAACCGCAAAAAAATGTATATGCAGTCATTGATTTGGGCTCAAATAGCTTTCATATGCTTATTGCCAAATCAGTGGCGGGTGGCTTGCAAACAATAGGTCGCGTCAAACGCAAAGTAAGACTCGCCGCTGGGCTTGATGATAATAATCTATTGAGCTTAGAGGCTATGCAACGAGGCTGGGAGTGTTTGGCCTTGTTTGCGGAACGTTTGCAAGATATTCCCAAGAAAAACATCACCATTGTTGCCACTGCAACACTTCGTTTAGCAACCAACGCCGACGACTTTAAATTACGTGCTGAAAAAATATTAGGCCATAAAGTTAATGTTATTAGTGGTGAGCTAGAAGCGCGAACTATTTACAAAGGAGTTGCGCACACTTCTTCATGTGCGGGCAAACAGCTAGTTATTGATATTGGTGGTGCGAGTACTGAAGTGGTAATTGGTCAAGGCTTTGAAGCACGTCACTATAAAAGTCTTAATATAGGGTGTGTAACTTACCTTGAACGCTACTTTAAAGATTGCCAGTTAAATGAAGCGAACTTTAATACTGCTATTAAAGCCGCGCGTACTGTTATTGATGAAATAGCGCCTGAGTATAAAACGGCTGGTTGGCAACTTGCCTCTGGTGCGTCAGGGACCGTACAAGCTATTCAAGAAATCATGGTGGCACAAAATTTAAATGAAATGCTCACCCTTGAAAAGCTATACACCATTAAGCAACAATCTATTGCTTATGAGACTATAGCTGAACTCGACTTGCCAGGGTTAAGTGAAGAGCGACGTTTAGTGTTTGTATCTGGGCTGGCTATCTTAATTGCACTGTTTGAGTCACTAGAAATAGAACAAATGGGATTGGCGGGTGGCGCGCTTCGTGAAGGTGTTTTATATAGCATGCTACCGGAACTGCATAATAACGACATTCGTCAACGTACGATTGATGGTTTTATGAATCGTTATCATGTGGATCAAAAGCAAGCATCGCGAGTATCCGGCTTAGCTTTACAATTAGCTAGCGAGGTTAATCACTATTGGCCGATAGAAGCATTAAGTGGATTACCGCTTTTAAATGCCGTGGCGCAACTTCATGAGATTGGTTTATTAATAGAGTACAAGCAATACCACAAACATACCGCTTACATTTTAGAAAATACCGATATGCCAGGTTTTTCGCAATCAGAACACAAAGTGATCGTTGCGATTGCCAACAGCCATCGTTCAGACCTTCAAAAAGGATGTTTAGATCATTTAGGTGCGCACAGTAACGTTGCAACGTATATCGTTCGACTATTACGTGTTGCCGTTATTTTATCTATGCGCCGCCAAGATGATGTCTTGCCCAACTTTAAGATAACAGCTGAAAATGAAGAGTTAGCTATTCAATTTGAAAGCGATTGGTTAAAAAATCACCCACTAATGGCAAGTGAGCTAAATCAAGAGATTAAGTATCAGAAAAAATGTGGTTGGAAACTTAAAGTAAACTAGTCAAACCGCTCTTTACCACAGTTTTTAGTGGTTAAAATGAGCGTTTAGTTGTAATTTTGTTCGAACAGTCATTTATTTCAAGTTTTCTTCAAAAAAGGGTTGATCTGTTTTCGGATCTCCCTATAATGCGACCCCACTGAGACGGCAGAGCGCAACGCATAGCGAGGCACGAGCTACTTAGTGAGTCGAGTAAAACTTAGTTTCGAAAACTTTCAAGTTTAAAAAAATTAAGTGTTGACAAAAAAATAGGAAAGCGTAGTATGCGCAGCCCTAGCGAGATAAAGTTAAACGCTTTAATCGCAACGTTCTTTAACAATATAAAGCAATCATCTGTGTGGGCACTCGTACAGATTGAGTTCTAACAGCCAAGCTATTTAGGTAGTGAGGCAAACAAATTTAGAGTCTCAATTGAAACTGAGTGACCAACAGAATAGTTACTTAGGTAATTATTCAGCACAGTCAATTCAATATCGAAAGATATTAAATAAATTCAGAATTCATTGAGCTGTCGAAAGACATAAAACTTTTTAATTGAAGAGTTTGATCATGGCTCAGATTGAACGCTGGCGGCAGGCCTAACACATGCAAGTCGAGCGGTAACATTTCTAGCTTGCTAGAAGATGACGAGCGGCGGACGGGTGAGTAATGCTTGGGAACATGCCTTGAGGTGGGGGACAACAGTTGGAAACGAC
>NZ_AUTH01000079.1:0-989 GCF_000497975.1 Pseudoalteromonas sp. TB41
GACAGTACAATGACTGTATTCCAGATATACATTTCCATATCAATCACACCGCCTATTTTAGTGAACCATAAAGCCGAAGCTATGTTTCATTTTATGACCATCGTTACCTAAGAAGGTTACATCCACAGCATAGTTTGCAGGAGCTAATTTAGGTAGTTTCCATGTAAATTTGCTAGTAGCGACTTTAGAAGGCTCGAATCCAAATTTAAATTCTTCGCCTTGTTTATTGGCCAATGAAACTTTTACAACCCGTACCTCTTTGTTGAACACCAAAGTTAACTCTTCTGGAGGATTCATTAGCATTGCATTATCAGCAGGCACACTTTTTTCAAGATGCACATGCGCAAATACCGCACTACTAAAAACGACACTGATTACGGTTAAAAATTTAATTAGCTTTTTCATATTTACCTCTATTTTAGTTTGTTGAAATTGCTATTTATGGTTTCTTAACTTCGCTAAGCATTACTTTTTAGCTCCGCCTTAGAAAGCTCCTTATTACAGCATTAGTATGAGATTCATTATTCTCAAATATTTGCCTGAAAAATGTATAACCTGCAATACAGGCAAAGCCGACGTAAAATACAATTTTTGACAGTACAATGACTGTATTCCAGATATACATTTCCATATCAATCACACCGCCTATTTTAGTGAACCATAAAGCCGAAGCTATGTTTCATTTTATGACCATCGTTACCTAAGAAGGTTACATCCACAGCATAGTTTGCAGGAGCTAATTTAGGTAGTTTCCATGTAAATTTGCTAGTAGCGACTTTAGAAGGCTCGAATCCAAATTTAAATTCTTCGCCTTGTTTATTGGCCAATGAAACTTTTACAACCCGTACCTCTTTGTTGAACACCAAAGTTAACTCTTCTGGAGGATTCATTAGCATTGCATTATCAGCAGGCACACTTTTTTCAAGATGCACATGCGCAAATACCGCACTACTAAAAACGACACTGATTACGGTTAAAAATTTAATTAG
>NZ_AUTH01000080.1:0-26673 GCF_000497975.1 Pseudoalteromonas sp. TB41
CTAATTAAATTTTTAACCGTAATCAGTGTCGTTTTTAGTAGTGCGGTATTTGCGCATGTGCATCTTGAAAAAAGTGTGCCTGCTGATAATGCAATGCTAATGAATCCTCCAGAAGAGTTAACTTTGGTGTTCAACAAAGAGGTACGGGTTGTAAAAGTTTCATTGGCCAATAAACAAGGCGAAGAATTTAAATTTGGATTCGAGCCTTCTAAAGTCGCTACTAGCAAATTTACATGGAAACTACCTAAATTAGCTCCTGCAAACTATGCTGTGGATGTAACCTTCTTAGGTAACGATGGTCATAAAATGAAACATAGCTTCGGCTTTATGGTTCACTAAAATAGGCGGTGTGATTGATATGGAAATGTATATCTGGAATACAGTCATTGTACTGTCTAAAATTGTATTTTACGTCGGCTTTGCCTGTATTGCTGGTTATACATTTTTCAGGCAAATATTTGAGAATAATGAATCTCATACTAATGCTGTAATAGCGAATTTAACGTGGACAAGAACTTATATAGTTATGGCTTTGATCGCTAATATTACTTGGTTCTTTGCCAGTACTGGTGCAATGGCAGAAGAGGGAATTCAGGGGGCGATAGACGCTGATATGTTGGCTATTATGTGGGACTCCTCTGTCGGCACTGGAGCTTTGCTTCGAGCGCTTGGGCTAGTTACCGCAATAATCGCTTTAGCTTTAAGGTTCAAACTCGCTGTGAACTCGTACTTAAAACAAAGCGCTTTAATGTTGAGTTTATTAATCCTTGCATACTCATTCACGTTACTGGGTCATATTTCTGAGTTAGGCACAATTGAAAAAGGCTTGCTTATTTTGCATGTGCTCGTTATGGCATGGTGGTTTGGGGCGTTATTGCCACTAAAACAGGCTTGCCATCAGCTAAGTTATGCAGAACTTCATTTGCTGATGGAAAGCTTTGGCAAACAAGCAAGTTTTACAGTGAGCCTATTGTTGGTAGCAGGCCTCTGGCTCGTGATTCAATTGGTCGGAAGTCTTGATGCACTAATAAGCTCAAGTTACGGACAAACACTGTTGTTTAAATTGGCCCTTGTAGTGTCTATTTTGGCACTTGCTGCTAAACATAAACTAATACTCGTTCCACAACTTAAAAATAGTCAAGGCAGAGAGGCTTTATCTAAATCTATCTCGATAGAAATGCTAGTAGCTTTTGCCATTTTATCTGTAACGGCTGGGCTTACTAGTGTTGTTGGCCCTGCAAATTAAAACCTAAAAGAGAGAATGAAAATGAAAACAATAAATATATTACTTGTTTTATTAATGACGTTTAGTTTCGCAGCAAACGCTCATGGTGATAAGAACAAAGACAAAGGTTTGTTTAAAGGTATAGATACCCCTGCCGCAAAAGTTGTTTTGGCATTTCATCAAGCACTTGAAACTGGCAATCAAAAACAGGCTAGAGCGCAGTTAGCGGATGATGTCACCATTTTCGAGGGAGGCCGCGTTGAAAGGAGCGCTGATGAATATGCTCATCATCATATGTTGTCGGATATGAAGTATTTAGCAGCGATGAAGAGCGACACACTTGAACATCAAGTGACGATACTTGGAAATACCGCTATCTCTGCGTCGCGTAGTCAAACTACAGGTACTCATAAAGGTGTTGAACGCGATTATCAAGGCATGGAAACGATGGTGCTGGAAAAACAAAATGGTGAATGGAAGATTAAGCACATTCATTGGTCACATTAATTTATTGGTTAAATAACGGAGTACAAAATGAGAATTAAAAATCCATTACATCAAGTTTCTACGCCACGTAGACGCTTTGTACAAGGTGTAATTGCTGGCGGTGTATTAGCTGCTTTTCCAAGTGTTCTTCATGCAGCTTCATCTTTGATTGCTGGAACTTCAACAGGTACTGCGCCCGAACTAAGTGGAGAAGTAATAGATTTAGTGATAGATGAGTCACCCGTAAACTTCACAGGTGTTGTAAGAATGGCTACAACAATCAATGGCTCAATACCAGCTCCTACCTTGCGCCTCAGAGAAGGTGATGACGTTACTATCAGGGTAACTAATAAATTATCAGTGCCGAGTTCAATTCATTGGCATGGGATCATTCTTCCGTATCAAATGGATGGTGTACCGGGCATTAGCTTTAAAGGCATTATGCCTGGCGAAACGTTTGTTTATAAATTTAAGTTACAACAAAGCGGTACTTATTGGTATCACTCACACAGTGGCTTTCAAGAAATGACCGGTATGTATGGGGCGTTAATTATTGAGCCAAGAGAAAAGGATATTATTAGTGCTGACAATGAGCATGTCATCCTATTGTCTGATTGGACTGATGATGATCCTATGGAGTTATTCCGTAAATTAAAAATTCAGGGGGATGTGTTTAACTTTAATCAGCCCACTGTACCTGAGTTTTTTGATGACATAGCAACAAGCGGCGTTGCTAATGCACTTCAACGACGTGAAATGTGGAACCAGATGCGAATGAGTCCAACCGATTTAGCTGATTTATCGGCTTCGGCAATGACCTATTTAATGAATGGTACTGCGCCAATGGCTAATTGGCGTGGGCTGTTTAAAGCGGGCGAAAAAGTACGTTTAAGATTTATTAATGGCTCAAGTAACACCTTTTTTGATGTACGTATCCCAGAGTTAAAATTAACTGTGGTACAAGCAGATGGACAAAATGTTGAACCCGTTACCGTAGATGAGTTTCGCTTTGGTCCAGGTGAAACCTACGATGTGGTTGTTGAGCCTAAAAATGACGCATACACAATTTTTGCACAAAGCATGGACCGCTCAGGTTATGCCAAAGGGACTTTGTCTGTCGCTGCTAATATTGATGCGCCAGTGCCTGCACTTGACCCAGTTGAGTGGTTAGCAATGCGGGATATGATGGGCAATATGGATCACTCTGCTATGCCTGGAATGGATCACAGCGCTATGGGCCACGCTAGCATGGACAAAACCAGTATGGATCAGGGGGCAATGGATCATAGCACAATGGACCACGGTGCAATGGCAATGGACCATAGTAAGCATAATATGGGTAAAAACCCACTGGCTGTTCCAAGTCAGAAAGTTCGCCACGCTAAAACAGAATATGGCGCCTCAATTGATATGCGCGTTGATACGCCACGCACAAACTTAGACGATCCTGGTGTTGGGCTGCGCAATAACGGCCGTCGAGTTTTAACACTTGCAGATTTACGCTCTCTTGATGGCATAGTTGACCACCAAGCACCCGAAGCCGAAATTGAGCTGCATTTAACCGGCAACATGGAACGCTACAGCTGGTCTTTTGATGGCTTAGAGTTTGGTAAAAGTACCCCTGTGCATATGAAGCATAATCAGCGGGTACGAGTTATTTTACAAAACGATACCATGATGACACACCCTATGCATTTACATGGTATGTGGAGCGACTTGGAGAACGATCAAGGCGATGTGTTAGTTCGCCGCCATACCATAATGGTACAGCCCGCCCAAAGAATTAGCTTTTTAACTACGCCACATGATGTTGGTCGTTGGGCTTGGCATTGTCATTTACTGTTTCATATGGATGCAGGTATGTTTAGAGAGGTGGTTGTATCATGAGAAATTTAACCTTATCAACAGTACTTACTAGTGCACTATTAATTAGCGCACCGTTATTGAGCCTGAATGTGTTTGCTCAAACTGAAATGGGCGACATGTCTGGCGATATGGCGGGCGATAAAATGCAGCCGCAAGGCGGCGATGCCCCTAAAAATGCTCGCGATCCACACGCTTATGCTAATGGCACAACCTTAACGCAAGGGCCATATGCTTTAGCAGATGGCGAGCGCTTAACCCTTGCAGATGAGTATAAGTTTTACGCTATTTTAGGTGATCGCCTTGAGTATAACGAACAAGCCGATGCTGCTGTTTTCGATTTACAAGCTTGGTACGGCACCACCTTTAATCGATTAGTGATAAAAACCGAGGGCGATGTTAGTTATGGCAAGCTTGAAGAAAATCAAACTGATATTTTATGGGGTCATGCAATTTCGGCTTATTGGGATACGCAAGTCGGTATTCGCTACGATTATTATAAAGAAGGCAAAAACCGTCAATGGTTAGCGTTTGGTATTCAAGGCTTAGCACCTTATTGGTTTGAGCTTGATATGACAGCGTATGTAGGTGAGAGCGGCAATACAGCATTTACAGCAGAAGCTGAATATGAGCTGCTTTTAACACAAAGGCTCATTATACAGCCTCGTGCTGAAATAACATTTTATGGTAAAGACGATGAACAAAATGAGCTAGGCAGTGGGCTATCTAGTACTGCTATTGGCGTTAGGGTTCGTTATGAATTTACTCGCCAATTTGCACCTTATGTAGGTGTAGAGTGGACTAATAAATTTGGTAGCACAGCAGATTACGCCAAGCTAAACGAGCAGAGCAGCAACGATACTGAGTTTGTTGCCGGTTTAAGATTTTGGTTTTAATACGAAGAAATAACTACATTGATTTAATGAGAGCTACCGCAATTATATTGATGGTAGCTTTTCATTTTGTCTGGGATTTAAACTATTTTGGTTATATTAGAACAGACATACCTAACGGCTTTTTCTGGAAAGAGCTAAGAGCAATAATTGTAAGTTTGTTCTTGTTTTCTGTTGGTGCCAGTCTGGTTTATTCCTATCAAGGTGGTATATCAGCGAAGAAATTAGCTTGGCGAACGGTTAAGATATCTAGTGCTGCGTTACTAGTGACTTTATCCTCACTATTTACCTTGCCAGAACATTGGATTTACTTTGGTATTTTACACTTCATAGCAGTTGCAACACTTCTATTAGTTTGGTTGGTGGGGAAACCTAAACTTGCTTTGCTGCTATCTTTATTTATTTTTAGCGCATACATAGCGATAGAAATACCGTGGAATTGGCCTTTTAGCTATATTGAACAATATATTTCAAAACATCCTAGTGACTTGGTTACTCTTTTTCCTTGGTTGGCTTTGCCCTTGCTCGGTATCTGGGCTGCAAATTTCCGAATCTTTCGTCTGGCTCCCGCCAATCAACATGCGATAAACCCTTATTTGACATTGCTTAGTCAACACTCTTTACTGATTTATTTACTTCACCAACCTTTGCTTTTTGCTGGCTTTAGCGCTATCGAATGGATCAATTGAATATGAAAGTCCTCTATTTCGGAAATAATCTCTTTTCAAACTGTTTAACATTTATGGTTAACCAAGGCTTTAGTGTTGAAGCTGTTTATATTAATGATGTAGAGGAAAACGCAAGTATCGTTAAACGAATTTGTGGCATACATAAGATAATGACACATTCTTTAAGACCGACTAAAGAAGAACTTGATGAATATATAAAATCTGGAGTAACTCTTTTTGTCGTTGCTGACTATGGATATAGACTGCCCATAACAGATATAAAATATGCCTTTAATATTCATCCCTCACTTTTACCTAAAGGTAGAGGCCCTACGCCATTAACTTACATTGTGGATCTACCAGAATTTGCAGGTGTAAGCATACACAAAATCACATATATGCTTGATGGCGGAGATATCTTACTCCAAGAACAATTTGAAGTAGGACAAAATGAATCCATTTCCTCCTTAATGGTGAAGTCAAGCTTACTTGCGGAATCTTTACTGCAAACCTTGTTAAATGATCTCGAAACTATCTATGAGAGTGCTACGCCACAACAAAAACGATTAGCTACTTATTGGAAGCAACCTAGTATAGAAAGGAGAATCATGTCGTGGCTCAATGATACTCAACAATTTAGGCAAGCAATACGTCAATATGGGCATTTTGGCATCTTAATAACAATTTATGAAGAGCTTTTTATTGTCAGCCAATTAGAGGTGGCCGATTTCAAACATGACTACAAGCTAGGCAGCATAATTTTTGAAGACCAAGCGCTGATTAGTGTGGCTATGAATGGTGGCTTTGCTGTTGTTTTTAAAAGTTCTATGGTGCTAGTAAACTCAGCAGTACTAGAGTAATTCGTATATTAAAAGTGTGTATAAAATGTTTTGAAGCAGACTTTAAGGGCTAGGTTAGAACGTAGGTTTTAGTTCAAAGGTTGATCAAGATCATAAAATTATTTTTATAAAGTGGCTAATATTGTAGGTGCTAAAGAAGGAATGATAATGTTTGGACTTTTCAGGTGGTTTAAAATAGTAATAATAACTGTGTTGCTTACGCAGCATGGCTTTGCGATTGCTAAACCAATGAATTGTGAAGAGCATCATAATGGCTCATCCGACACGCATATTATACAACCAAGCAAAAATATGCATCATCAATCAATGATTGACAATAGTCACTATCACACTGAAAATTCGCAAGATTCTAAAAACCGTCATGGTGATGAAGACTGTGAAAAATGTAAAGCTGGTGATTGTGTTTGTTGTGAAGGCGGTTTTTGTACAAGCTTTCATTTAAATGCCTATCTTGTGGAAGCGCAAGACGAAGGTATTTGCTATATTTACTCTGAGCTACTTCTACAGCGTACACCCCTACCAAAATCTGGTATCCATCTCTTACTTTATCGTCCACCAATTATTGGCTAATCACAGGATCAGTGCGTCTTTTTTTCGCCACTCCCATCAAAAATAGAATGACTTATTCATTGATTTAAATAATCAATTGTTTTGAACGATTAGTACGATATTTTGAAGGCACTATGAAAATGCTCAAGTTATTGCCATTTACAGTAATTAATACTGTCGATTTTGACCGAGATTTCTCTTTTACCAAAAAATTAGTTTTTAGCTTTTGCATTATTAATCACGAATAATCACTTGACCTGTGTCTTAGACACAGGTCTAAGCTGTAGGTGAGATTACAAACTTAGGTGAAGAACTAAGGAGTGAACATGAAAGTTGCAGAGCTGGCAAAAAGCCTTGGAACGACTGCTGATACGGTGCGCTATTACTCGCGATTGGGACTGTTAAAACCTGCCAAGTCAGTGAACGGCTACAAGTCATACTCGAATAAAGAAGTATCGAGACTTAAATTCATTTTAAGTGCCAGAAACCTTGGTTTTTCCGTTGTAGATATCAAGGAAATTATTAATGAATCTGAAGATGGTAAAAGTGCGTGCCCATTAGTCAGAAGCCTGATCAAAGAGCGGCTCGAAGAAACAGAAAAACAGTTTCAAGCAATGTTGGCACTTCGAGGAAAAATGTCTTCTGCGCTTTCTCGATGGGAAGAAATGGAAGACAAAGCACCGACTGCAAACATGGTTTGTCATCTCATCGAAAACTTTGAGCAAATTAAAAAAACATAGGAGGAAAAAGGGTGGCTACTAACACAAATATAAAAACTGAATCAGGCTGTTGCTGTCAGGCAAAAGCTCAATCCTCTTCGTGTAAAAGTAAGGAGAATACGTTGGAGAAAGTATCACATAACCAACAGCTTATCATTGAAGGCGCTGGGTGTGCTAGCTGTGTAGGCAAAATTGAAGGGGCATTAAATGCAACTCTTGGAGTCGTCAGTGCGGAAATGAATTTTGCTGATAGGACTGTAACAGTTTCTGGGACAGCTAAGACAGAAGAATTGGTCAAAGCTGTTGAGTCTGTGGGGTATAACGCGAAGCCAATTGATGATAGCTCAGCAACAGATGCGCTTGATGAGAAAGAGGCGGCGGATTTTGCATATTACAAAAAGCTAATGCGCGATACGTTTATTGCCCTTTCACTCGGCGTTCCTTTGATGATCTACAGCATTGTAGTTGGAGAAATGACGGTTGAAACAAACCTTGAACGAATTTCTTGGTTGGTTGTAGGCATTTTAACTTTTGGTGTTATGTATTTTTCAGGCAAGCATTTCTATGTAGGAGCATGGAAGAGCTTCAAAAATCATTCAGCCAATATGGACACCCTAATTGCTTTAGGAACAGGCACGGCTTGGTTGTATTCGATGGTTGTCGTGTTTGCACCTGACGCTGTTCCATTGATGGCACGGCATGTTTATTTTGAAGCTACCGCCATGATCATTGGCTTAATTGATTTAGGTTTAGCATTAGAAATCAAAGCCAGAGGTAAAACCTCTGAGGCCATTAAACGTCTTATCGGCTTGCAAGCCAAAACAGCAACCGTGGTTCGTGACAACAAAGAAGTTCAGATAGGTATTGAGCAGGTTTTATTTAACGATATTGTGAAGGTAAAACCGGGTGAAAAAATTCCCGTCGATGGCGTGGTATTGGAAGGACACACCTCTATTGATGAGTCCATGCTGACAGGCGAACCTATGCCTGCTGAAAAAGCTGAAGAAGATGAGGTTGTCGCAGGTACTTTGAACAAATCAGGCATGATTTTATTTAGAGCCACACGCGTTGGTAAAGACACGGCGCTTGCACAGATCATCAATATGGTGAAACGAGCACAAAATTCAAAACCGCCGATTGGCCGTTTGGCCGATGTTATTTCAGCTTTTTTCGTACCTGTCGTGATGATCACCTCTGTGTTAAGTGCGCTAGCATGGCTTAACTTTGGACCTGAGCCAGCCATTGCTTTTGCCATCGTTTCAGCAACTACTGTGCTTATTATTGCCTGCCCGTGTGCTTTAGGTTTGGCAACACCCATGTCTGTCATGGTGGGAGTAGGAAAAGCAGCAGAAGCCGGAGTGCTTATTCGCAACGGTGAGGCACTGCAAACCGCCTCTAAAATCACTGCCATGATTTTAGATAAAACGGGCACTATTACTGAAGGGGCACCTAAGGTAACCGATATTATTTTAGCAAAAGCTACTGACGAAAAAGACGTACTACAGCTTGCAGCAAGTTTAGAAAGCGGCTCAGAGCATCCTTTAGCGCAAGCGATTGTTGAAAGTGCGTTAGATCAGGATATTGAGTTACTAAAAATTGAAGCCTTTAACGCCATTACGGGTTTTGGTGTAGAAGCAAGCTGCAACAACAAAGCCCTGCTTTTCGGAAACGATAAACTAATGAAGTTAAAAGGCATAGACCTCACAGGCTTTGTTGAACAAGCACAGTCTTTAGCCAAAGAAGCCAAAACACCTATGTACTTTGCTGTAGATGGTGAACTTGCAGCAATCATTGCTGTTGCAGATCCTATCAAGTCAGACTCAATCTCTGCTATCAAACGGCTTCAGGCTAATGGTATACGCGTCATCATGTTAACGGGTGATAACAAGGAAACCGCTGCCGCCGTAGCTAAAAAAGTGGGTATTAGTGAGTTTCTTGCTGAAGTGCTGCCAGAAGATAAAGCCAACAAGGTGAAAGAGCTACAAGAAGGCGGCGAAATTGTTGGTATGACAGGAGATGGCATCAACGATGCTCCTGCGCTAGCGTTAGCCGATGTTGGCTTCGCCATAGGCACAGGGACTGATGTAGCTATCGAAAGTGCTGACATTACCCTAATGCGTGGTTCACTTCATGGCCTTGCTGATGCCATAGCGGTAAGCAAAGCTACTTTACGAAATATCAAACAAAACTTGTTTGGCGCGTTTGTCTATAACGTAGCCGGGATTCCTTTTGCTGCGGGGGTTCTATATCCCTTCTTTGGCATTCTGCTTAGCCCTGTAATTGCAGGTGCTGCAATGGCGTTTTCGTCATTGACTGTAGTGTCAAATGCAAATCGACTTCGCTTTTTTAAAGCAAAAGAGCATTAAGGAGAATCACAATGATGGTTATTAACTTATTAGGCTTAATGTTAATCGCGCTGATTGTTTGGTGGTTTTGGCTATATAAACCCAATAAAACAATCGTTCAAGGTAATGAAGTACTCATTGAAGTAAGGGATGGTGTGTATTCCCCATCCTCAATTCAGGTGTCTGCTAGCCAACCTGTCACTCTGAAGTTTATGCGCAAAGATCAATCCCCCTGCGCTGAAACAATGCTTATTCCTTCATTGGATATAAGCGAACAGCTTAAATTAAATGAAATTACTCAAATTACCCTATTGAACTTATCACCGGGAGAGCATGAGTTTCACTGTCAGATGCAAATGTATCGCGGTGTCTTAAAAGTCGTTTAGGAGGGCAATATGAAAAATCAACACCCTAATTTTTGGTCAACACCTACAGGCTGGGCTGCACTGGCACTTATTGCCGCAGTGACCTACTTCTTAGTGCTTGAGCATGGTCAACATATGCTGCAATTTCTTCCCTACTTGATTTTATTGCTATGCCCCTTGATGCACGTATTTATGCATGGCAGTCATGGTAAACATGGTCACGATCATTCACATGCGCCTGATGAAAAAAAGGAAGAGAGCTCTTAAGAACTCACGGATAAAAATGCAGCCTATCACGATGGCTACATACAAGGGTTAGAAAAGGCACGTAAGGAATCACATAAAAAGGAGAGCAGTGATGAATGAAACATATGATTATGGCTTATGGTCAATGGTGATACTGAACTCAGCAATTTTTATCTTTTTTGCCTTTAGTTTTGTCAAACCAAAAACATCAACTGATTGGAGAAGTCTAAGCGTGTTCTCTGCCTTTATTGTTGCCCTATTTACTGAAATGTATGGCTTTCCTTTAACTATCTATTTTCTGTCGGGGTGGCTGACGGAGACCTATCCAGAAGTAAATTTCTTTGCGCATGAGAATGGGCATTTATTACATACTTTCTTTGGATTTCAAGGTGATGCCCATTGGGACCCATTTCATATAGTGAGTATGGTGTTTATTGTTGCAGGTTTCTTTATGTTGTCTTCAGCATGGAATGTATTGCATCACGCGCAAAAACATCATCAATTGGCTACAACTGGATGGTATGCAAGGTGTCGCCACCCACAGTATGTAGCTTTCATTCTAATCATGTTCGGCTTTTTATTGCAGTGGCCGACAATCCCAACACTTGCGATGTTTCCGATCTTAGTCGTTGTTTACGTCAAGCTAGCGAAACGCGAAGAAGCACAAGCGATTGCTGAGTTTGGTTCGGAGTACCACAGGTATATGGAATCGACACCAAGTTGGATCCCAAATTTTAATAAAAGTGTAGAAGGTAAAAATCATGAAAACGTTAACTAAATCAATTTTATTTATTAGTTCACTACTGATAACCACTAGCTCATTTGCCCAAAACAATGAGCATAAACATGAAGGTGCGAACAAAGCTGATATGCATCAAGGCATGGCAATGTCGCATGAAAATATGGAAAAAATGCATAAAAAGATGATGGAAATGAAAAAAGAAGTTTTAGCAATTAAATCTGAACAAGATCCTGAAAAGCAAAAAAGAATGATGCATAAACATAGACGTTCAATGATGAAAATTATGCAGATCATGCATCGAGATATGGAAGACAAACCTATACATAAACAAATTGCAATGGCTGAACATCATCTGGAAATGATGGAAAACATGATGCCGCAGATGAACCGGAAAATGGAAGAAATGAAAGATAGCAATCAACAGCATTCACACAAACATTAGGAGAAAAATTATGAGCGATTTAAATCATAGAGTTGGCGTTAGAGAGCAGAATTTAGTTGTTCGAAATCTAAAGCTTAGCAATGTCACAGAAGAAAGCTGTGACGAGTTAGTAAAAGAAATAGATCAGCTTTTTGGTATAGATGAAGTTAGTTACAACATCAAAGAAGGTGAAATACACCTTGCCTATGATGCCGCAAACGTAAGCCTTGATGGGATTGAGGAGGTAATCCGTAAGTATGGCGCAGATGTTCATAATGATTGGTGGACACATACTAAAGAAAGTTACTATAAATTTGTTGATCAGAACATCAAAGATAACTCTGTTCATAAGCCTTGGAGTTGTCATCAAGCACCTTCGGGGGCTGGCCGGAAAAACAAATGAATTCATAAAAAAGTGTATAGATAATTAGTTAGTCAAATGAGGTAACAGTGATGAAAACACCCTATATAAAAGCTCTTTTATTGCTTACATTCGGTTTATATTTAGTGGGTTGTTCCAATACCACTTTTTATCATAAATACATGGTGAGAGGTCAGGTAGTAGAAAGTTCTGATAATCGAACTCTAATCTGTATTGGTGCTAAGCATGGCGCAGAGGTTGGGCAAAAATACAGTGTTATTAGATTCCATGAAAGAATAGTATTGAGTGAAGGTGAAGATCCCTACACTATCGAAAAGGTAGGAACGGTACAAATTACTAAAATTGTGAATGATCATTTCGCAACTGTAAAGCTAGTGTCTGGTGACATTGCAGCGAAAGATATGGTGGAACTTGAAAACTAATAAAGTGGTGGCGAAAGCCACCACAAGAGCACAACAATAAAACTTAATGAAAAAACTTTAGTGTTATTTTGTACAACCTTTGAGATTGCTTGCTCAGTTCTGGTTATCTTGATGCCAGTACGACAGAAAAAATGTTACATATGAATTAGAAAGGTATGGGCTGGCATCCTAGGTCTAATCTTAACAGTTAAGGGGCCGCCGAATAGAGCTATACCTTTACATCAGCAGCATAATCAATGCTCCCGCGATCATAAATAAGTTTTCAGATAGCGATACAAATCCAAGTGGCACACTGCTATCGCCGCCTACACAGGCACACTTTAACTGGCGTTTGTCGATGTAAACGGCTTTGAAAACTGAAATTGCTCCAACTGTGCCGATAAACAATGAAAATGGTGCCACTGCGAGAGGCTGTAGTTGGGCAACCATACCAATACCTGCATATGCTTCAATGAAGGGATAAATATAACCATATCTTATCCATCTCATCGCTAGTAAATCATAAGTAATAAACGAATTTGTGAAACTGTATAGGTCTTTCAGTTTTTGCACCGCTAAGAGCGTCATTGAAAAAGCTATAAATAGCATCAGTGTTCTGATGGAGATAAATGAGCCGGAAGCAAAATGTTGAGATGCGACAGCAAGAAGTGCAGCTATCGAGAAAATGGCTACAACGGGCGTGTAGGTTGTGCCAGTTTGACCTGCTTCATCTTTACCAAAATACTCTCTTAAGTCATCGTATCCTCCGACACGCTTTCCTTCAATAAAGGTTTGTGGCGTAGTTTTGACATCATGCTTAGCTTTGAAGTCATCAGCTTGTTGTCTTGACGTGAGCTTATGATCTTCTACATCATACCCTTGCCTCTCCAGCAAATCTTTCGACCTTAAACCATAGGGGCAGATATGTTCGTCAGTGACCATTCTGTACAGGGTAGCTGTCTTAGTCATCTTAGTCTCCTTTGTTCAGTGTGCCTTCAAACTTTGGGAGCGGTCGTTGCTCAGCCTGAGCTTGTGAGCTGACCTTTCCATTTTCAGAAATATCTTTAATCAGCCATTCCATTTCTTTTATTTCTTTTCGTTGGGCTTTAATAATACCATTTGCCAATTCACGCACGCGTACATCCTCCAAAGTTGAATGCTCACTAGTAAGAATAGCAATGGAGTGATGAGGAATCATCGCTTTCATGTAAGCAGTGTCAGAAATTGTGCTTTGAGAGCGAACAAGATAAAGACATATGGCAAACAGTATTGTCGCCAATAGAAAAATAGCCATGTTGAGCTTCTTGTTACTGTACATGCCAAGCATAAAGGCCAGCATGATCATTGCCATACCTGCTCCCATATACAACGCCATATAGATACGCGTTTCACTAAACCATATATGTGATACTGCGTAAGTGTTGAGATACATCATGACAAACATAGCAATGGTTGAGGTGATGATCATTGCAGCAAATCTTGAGTATTTCATAAGTAATCCTTACATTGATAGTGTAAATATTTCCCACTGTTAGCCTATTATTCTCTACATGTGGTCATGTTCTCGAAAAAGTGCAAGTAATGAGCCAGTATCAATAAGAGTATTTGTAATACGATTGACTCAATTTCAGCTTATATCTAAAGTTTAAGTTTTGAACTTATGATAGACACAGGCTAAATTGGCTTTAGTTAACAATCTAATGGGAGAACTCAAAGCACTACAAGCTGAGCTTCAACAAATGGCAAGCTCGTGTACAAGTGAAGCGTGTGAAATAATTAAGTCACTTTATAGTTAGAATTGTCATTCATTTTCTATCCGTAGTGTACGAATTTCTATTTTTTATTACGTTCATGTACGAAATTTATTTAATATACTTTCGTTCATTTAATTGTTAAGGTGTGCGAAAGTTACAGGTTTCGTATATATGAAAGTTGGTTTTGCAAGAGTTTCAACTAAAGAACAAGATTTAAATGTTCAACTGTCCAAGTTGGACGCTCAGGGCTGTGAAAAAATATTCCAAGGCAAACAGTCTGGTGCTTCGATTCGAAATGAAGAAAAGCTTTAGGAACTCATCGACTTTATCAGGGAAGGTGATGAAGTTATTGTTACTCGCCTCGACCGTTTGGGACGGTCGTTAAAATCTATTCTTGAGGCAATTGAAAGCATCCATAAGAAAGGTGCTTGTTTGAATATTATCGACGGCTCTCTCAATACCAAAAATGATAATCCGTTTGCCACTGCCATGATCAACCTATGTGGAGTATTTGTGACTGTGCATAATGATTGAGATTGATCTCATTTTAGACTGAAAGGTTTTAAAGGGATGCCGCCAATCTCTCTTTTTATGAAAGTATGATTTTTTAATCATAATATCTGAGACTCAATCAGTTATATTACGATAATTTGATGCTATTTGCTAACGGCAGCTCCTCCGACATTGCGGACATTAGCATCAATGAATACCTTATGACTTCACTTAGCCAAAAGCGGAAGTTAGCTTTTGAGTTATTAACGAAAATTCAGAGTGTAAAGCAGACGTTGAAGAGTCAATAATAAACTTCAATTTAAACACTCTAGTGCATTAACGGCTGCAACTAATTTTGTCGTTCTAGAATTGGCGGAATTTTGCTGTTCCATATGAGAAGTAAACACACCAGTCACCATTCAATAGTTTGGCAAAACCTTGTGTGACTCATACTTGTGATACCGCTGACATGAATTTGTCAGCATTTCTTCCGTTTTTATCTGTCCACATTTAGGACATGCAATAGTCGATTAATGTTCTATATTCTGCCCGTATGCCTCTAACAGAGTTAACTATCTAGTGACTTAATGATCCCGCATGCTTCAATAGTATTGTTCGAACCACAAGCACTAGCCATCTGTTGTAATTCAGCTTTAAGCGCCCTTAATTCTTTCATGCGTTTATTCACTAGTGCAAGTTGCTGATCAATTAATGCATTAACGCTAGAGCAGCTTTCTTCTGGCTTATTTTTTAATTCGATAAGACGTTTAATATCATTGAGTGATATATCTAGGCTGCGACAATGTTTTACGAACTCCAATTGTTTAAGTGCTTTACTATCATACAGCCTGAAATTACCTTCTGAACGGTTTGGATTTAACAGTAATCCTTCTCTTTCATAATATCTAATCGTTTGTATTGAACAGCCCGATTTTTTAGACAATTCGCCTATTTTCATCAATTTCCCCCAGACATTTGACTCTATAGTTACTATAGAGTCTATAGTATAAGTATGCAACGAAAAGGATATATAAAAAATGACTGAGAAATATTTAAACAATACGAATATCGTTAATTTTGAACACAAAGATATCCAATCCTTGATCGATCAACGTAGGTGGAAAAACTTGGATAACTTCAACAAAATTGGTGCCGCTTATCAGTTTGTAAAAGATGAGATTTTCTTTGGTTATAATGAAAGCGATGATATTGCAGCAAGCGATGTGCTAGCAGATGGTTATGGACAATGTAATACTAAGGGTAATCTGTTAATGGCACTATTGCGTGGACTAGGCATTCAATGCCGATTTCATGGGTTTACCATAGACCAGCAACTACAAAAAGGTGCTATCCCAAGCTATGTATTTTGGTTAGCACCTAAATACATCATTCATAGTTGGGTAGAAGTTTACTTTGAAGGGCGTTGGATAAACTTAGAGGGCTTTATATTGGATGAGCAATACTTAAGCTCTCTACAGGAGAAATTTGACCAAGTAAAAGATGATTTTTGTGGTTATGGTGTTGCAACAAAGTGCTTTTCATCACCAGATACAGATTGGCGTGGAGAAAATACCTATATTCAAAAAGAAGGTATTCATGATGACTTTGGGCTTTATGATTCCCCTGATGAGTTCTATCTCGAAAAAGGGACTAACTTGTCGGGGTTCAAACGCTGGATATATCAACGCTTGATACGTCACTTGATTAATATGAATGTATCAAAACTAAGAAATAGAAAAGTACTAGAGGTACAAAATGCACAACCATAATCATAGTCATCAACATGGTAAAGATGACCGTATTGGTTGGGCATTTTTCCTTAATGTGACATTCACTATTATCGAATTTATAGGTGGTTGGCTCACTAACAGTACGGCGATAATGGCAGATGCAGTTCATGATTTGGGTGATAGCCTGTCTATAGGGTTTGCTTGGTTATTGAGTCGTTTTTCAAATAAAGAAGCATCAGATAGGTTTAGTTATGGTTATCGTAGACTTACTCTCTTTGGCGCATTGATAAACAGTATTGTTTTAATCATTGGCTCAATTTGGATTTTATTTGAAGCAATTCCAAGGCTGTCCAATCCTGAAATGCCTGTAGTCGAGGGGATGTTAGGGCTAGCGATACTCGGCGTTGCCGTTAACGGATATGCTGTATTAAAATTAAAAGCGGGTGAAACATTAAATGAGAAAGTGCTGACATGGCACCTTCTTGAAGATGTACTTGGATGGGTTGCCGTTCTTATAGTCTCTATCGTACTGTTGTTCGCTGAACTGCCGATATTAGATCCCCTTTTATCAATAGGGTTCACGCTGTTCATCTTGTTTAATGTTTTCAAAAACCTGAAATCAACACTCGTTTTATTTCTTCAAGCTGCACCCGATAAAGAGACTCAAAAGCGTATTAAACTATCACTAATGGAATTTCCTGAAGTTAATGGTATCCACCACATGCACTTTTGGTCACTAGATGGTGAAAGTCACGTTTTAACAGCGCACCTTGAGCTGAGTGACAACTTTGACGTTAAAGAATTAATTAGGCTTAAACAAGAAGTTGCAGCTAAATTATCTTCCTATCATTTATCGCATACAACGATAGAGTTTGAGTTTTTAAATGAAAATTGTCGGGATGAAGCGCAGTAAGCTTTATCAATAAAATGTTGGGCATACAATATAAAAAGCAGCTTAATTAGGCATAACCTAGTAATTAAGCTGCTTTTTTGTTTTTAAATTTCGTCAGATTGCTGTTTACTACTCTCAGCGCCATGCGCCCATTGATATAAAATAGGCAATACAAACAAAGTTAAAATTGTAGAAGATACAATACCGCCGATAACAACTGTTGCTAGTGGTCGTTGCACTTCTGCACCAATTCCAGTGTTTAACGCCATTGGAATAAAACCTAAACTTGCGACCAGTGCCGTCATTAAAATAGGTCTTAAACGAATGATGGCACCTTCAATGATCGCTACGTAAAGGTCGCCTTTTTCATGCCAAAGATCTCGAATAAAAGCCAACATAACCAAGCCATTTAATACGGCAACACCTGACAATGCTATGAAGCCGACACCTGCCGAAATAGATAAAGGCATGTCTCTTAAATAAAGAGAAATTACGCCCCCAGTTAATGCTAACGGTACACCACTGAAAATGATCAATGCATCTTTTAATGAACCAAATGCAATAACCAAAATACCTAAGATAACAATTAGTGTGATCGGCACAACTAAGCTTAATCTTTTACTCGCTGACTCTAGCTGTTCAAAGGTTCCGCCATAATCAAGCCAGTATCCTGCTGGAATTTCTCCTTCCTGATTAATTTTAGCTTTCACTTCTTTGACAAAACCGCCTAAATCTCTACCACGAACATTGACGGTAACCACAACTCTTCTTTTACCTCTCTCACGGCTAATTTGAGCAGGTAAAGACTCAGATTTAAGCTCTGCAACTTCTTCAAGTGGCACATAGTTACCATTCTCAAGTGGAAGCGGCAGATGCTTCAAGCTATCGATATCCGTTCTTATTTGCTCCGGTAGACGAACAACTAACTCAAATCGTCTGTCTCCTTCATAAATGATCCCCGCAGATTCACCGCCAATTGCAGTAGCAACCCAGTCTTGCAGTTCGGTAACGCTCAAACCATACCTACCAAGCGCTTCTCGTTTAGGAATTACTGATAAAGATGGAACACCTGTGACCTGTTCCATTCGGGCATCAGCAGCACCGTCCACGGTTTTCACTATATTTAGAATATCTTTTGCGGTGAGTAATAACCGATCCAAATCATCACCAAATATTTTGATGCCGACATCAGCTCTAACGCCAGAAATCAATTCATTGAAACGCATTTGAATAGGCTGAGTGAATTCATAGTTGTTGCCCGGAATGTTTTTCAGTACCTCTTCCATTTCTTCAACTAATTCACTCTTTGGCTTTGAAGGTTCGGCCCAATCTTTACGTGGTTTTAAAATAACAAAGATATCAGCAATACTCGGTGGCATTGGGTCAGTTGCTACTTCTGGTGTGCCGATGCGCGAGAATACTTTATCAACTTCAGGAAACGCTTTAATACGTTGCTCAAGTACTTCTTGCATTTCTACTGATTGCTCTAGGCCAGTCGATGGAATTCTTAATGCCTGTAGTGCAATATCACCTTCATTTAATTGAGGAACAAATTCTGTCCCAAGCGTAGTTGCTAACCAAAGGCTATACCCCATTAACAGCGTTGAGAATGAAACAATAATCCAACGAAATTTCATCGCCATTTTTAACAATGGTTCATAAATAGACTTGGTTGAACGAATAACTACACTTTCTTTTTCGCTGATTTTACCTTTCATAAACACAGCTACAGCAGCAGGAACCAGTGTAACTGAAAGGATCATTGCGGAAATTAACGCCATAACGACAGTTGCCGCCATAGGGTGGAACATTTTCCCTTCAACGCCAGTTAGCGTGAAAATGGGGATGTAAACAACAGTGATAATTGCCACACCAAACAAGCTTGGACGTATCACTTCTGAAGTGGCTTCAAAAACGGTATTTAGGCGTTCTCTTAAGTCTTGCCTATGACCGTTGTGTTGGGCCTGTGCTAACCTACGGACAGAGTTTTCAACGATGATTACAGCCCCGTCCACTATCAAGCCAAAGTCCAATGCGCCGAGACTCATTAAATTGGCAGATACTCCTGCTTGCACCATACCTGTGATTGTCATTAACATGGAAATAGGGATAACAGCAGCGGTAATGAGAGCTGCACGTAAATTTCCAAGTAGAATAAATAACACAACAATAACTAAAAGCGCACCTTCAACGAGGTTTTTGGTAACGGTTGCAATCGCTTTATCTACTAACGTTGTTCTGTCGTAAACAGGCTCTGCGGTAATGCCCTTTGGCAGAGATTTTTGTATTTCGCTGAGCTTATGTTCCACTTCTAAAGCAACGGTGCGAGAATTCTCACCAATCAGCATCATGGTTGTACCAAGCACTGTCTCAATGCCATTACGAGTAGCAGCCCCTGTTCTAAGTTCTTTGCCTATAGCAACATT
The DNA here is from genome assembly GCF_000497975.1 of Pseudoalteromonas sp. TB41. NCBI lineage: Bacteria > Pseudomonadati > Pseudomonadota > Gammaproteobacteria > Alteromonadales > Pseudoalteromonadaceae > Pseudoalteromonas > Pseudoalteromonas sp. TB41. The sequence goes on from NZ_AUTH01000080.1 coordinate 19,460, forward strand.
GGCAACATCACTTATTTTTACAGGAATACCATCGTTCTTTTTGATGATGACATTGAGGATCTCATCTATTGTCGCTAGTTGCCCAATGGAGCGTACTAAAACTTGCTGTCCGTTTTGTTCGATATAACCTGCGCCACGGTTGTCATTGTTTTTACGTAATGCATCAGATATTTCTTCAAAGGTTACCTGATGAAAAAGTAATTTTTCGGGTTTAGGCGTTATGTGATATTGCTTGTTGTAGCCGCCGATACTGTTGACCTCAATGACGCCTTTAACTTGAGCCAATTGCGGTTTAATGATCCAGTCTTGTATTTCTCTTAAGGCAATAGCGGTATAAGGCTCTCCATTAGGCATTTTAGCGTCAGGAGAAGCTTGTACGGTATACATAAATATTTCGCCAAGCCCTGTCGAAATAGGACCCATTTCTGGCTCTAAGCCAGAGGGAATAACGCCTTTTATCGCAGCTAATCTTGCATTGATTAAGTTGCGAGCAAAATAAATATCGGTTCCCTCTTCAAAGATAACGGTTACTTGAGATAATCCATATCTTGACAGGGAGCGGGTGTGAGACAGCTTTGGCAATCCGGCTAAGGCGGTTTCTACAGGAAAGGTCACCCTTTGTTCCGCTTCCAAAGGTGAATAACCGGGGGCAGAGGTATTTATTTGTACCTGTACGTTTGTTATATCTGGAACAGCATCAATGGGAAGTTTTTGATAACTCCACATGCCAACGCCGATGATTACCATCAGCAGACTTAATACTAAATAGCGTCTATTTATTGCAAGACGCAAAATTGATTCAATCATATTGCGTCTCCTAATCGTCGTCTTCTACTTCAGATTTCAAAATATCCGCTTTTATCAGATAACTGTTTTTGTTTACATATTCAGCGTCTTTACTGAGGCCATCAATGACCTCGATATAGTTTTTGTCTGAACGTCCGAGCACAAGTGGCGCAAACTCGTACTCTTCATCTTCTTTTACAAAGACACCAAATTGTCCTCCCAGTTCTTGTATCGCAACTTTCTCGACGGCTAAATCCACCTCAAATCGGTTTATCTTTACGCTGCCCATTAATAATTGGCCTGAGGTTAGGTTTAGCTCAGTGTTATTTAAACGTACACGTGCTAAAACATAAGACTGATCTTTAGCTGGAATTATATTGGTGATGGTTGAGTTGAATGCCTGTTCACCATGCTCAATATCAACAGGTTGACCGACTTTGATTTGATTATATTGGCTGGTAAACACCTTAAATTCAGCCCACAAGGTGTCAAAATTGACGATTTCAAACAAGCTAGTGTTTTGCGTGATACCGCCAATATTTCCATTTCGCTGTAAAACAGTCCCAGAAACAGGGGATGTTATTTTATAGGTATTTAAGCTTTCATTAGATTCAATAACGGCTAATAGATCTCCTTTTTTTACCTTATCACCAACAGTGGAGTTAATTGTCTTTATAACGCCGTTATATCTAGCGCCAACTTGAAATAATTGTTCAGCGCCTATCGTCGTAGCGCCGTATACAGGGATAGTTTGGTTCAACGTTTTTGAAGCTAAATAGGCTGTTTCAACACCAAGCCTTTTTGCCATGTTATTGTTTATTTTGCTAATGCCTTCTTCGCCTTCATGTTCATCTTCACTAGCGATAACACTTTGAATGGGTGATAGATACCCAATAAAAATCAATAGTGCGAGTAAATAGTTTTTCATTTTGAATTCCTAAACGATTCAGTTAATAACTGAATCAATAAATTGTTATTAAACTTAAAGTGATGTTTATTTAGAGTGACAGCGCTTCGTTTGTTAGTTTTTCTATCTCTGCGCCATAAATTAGGGCAGCAGATGCCGCATCAATGAGGGTTCGCCGAGCATTTAACAGCTCTTGTCTAGCCGATACATAATCAAGATATCCATATCGACCTTTTTGATAGGCGTCTTGAGTATCTTCCAGTGCATCTTCAAGCATTGGGATAACCGACTGCTTTAATGAATTAGCTGTTAATATGGCTTGTTTTCTATTGGAGTATGCTCGTAGTAAGTGATTTCTAAACCTCAACTTAGTCGCCTCTTTCTCTATGGCAACTTGGTCACGCTCTGCTAGCGCACTAGCGATTGCACCAGAATTTCGCTTTTCAGCAAACAAAGGTAAGCTAAAGCCAGCGACCAGTGCCGTATCATTGGCTTCTTGAGAGCGCCTAACACCAACAGACCATTTGATATTGGCCGTTGACTCTGTTTTAGCCAACTGTAATTCGGCCTCTTTTAGTCGCTGCTCACTTGCATAAACTTGAATAGCAGGGTTTTTCTCTAATTTCGCAAAGAGACTACTAAAATCACTATCATTGCCAAACTGAAACAGATCTCCAGTTACTCTAGAGAATGACACTGATGTTTCTCCCCAGTAAGCTGATAAAGAAAGCTTTAGATATTCCAAGCGCTTTTGTTCAGATTGAAGGGTGAGGTTAGCCTGAGCAATAACTGCTTTTGAACGTTTCACTTCAGCCTCAGGAGTAGCACCTGCGCGGTTACGCTGAGATACAATCTCTAACGTTTCTTGTGCTAAGCTCAATGCATTATCTGCCAATATCACTCTTTGTTGGGCTGCAAGTACTTCCACGTACTTCTCAGTGACTTGAGCCATTAAATTAAGCGCAGAGACTTCTTTCTCAGCATTGAGTAGTGCTCTTGATTTTGAAACAAGTCCAATCCGCGCTGAGCGTTTATCTCCCATTTCGATAACCGAAGATAGAGCGACTGTTAATTCAGCACTGTCGAATGCATTAAATTCACCTGAGCCTGCAAAGTTCTCAGCTTCAACTTCTAGTTCATAAGCGGGATTTAAACTTGCTGTTTGTTCTTGTCCTGTTAATGCGGTTTGTTTGAAATCAAATATTTTGAGTTCAGGATTTTGTTTAAGCGTCCACTGAATTGCCTCTTGAAGATTTAACTGCTTTTCAAAGGCATAAACATTAAATGTAAAAAGTGACAACGCGAGAAACGCGATATATTTAAGCTGAGGTGTTACACACCTCAAAATTGCTATCTTGCGATGCTCACAGGTATTAAGTGCCATGTATACTTTCCTATAAATTTATATGTGATATTTAGGTCATTAACATTTGACCTTTCTTAATTTTCTATAAAATTTAGGCGTATTTAGGTGGGCGGAATGGCACCGACATATAGCCTTTTAGCTCAGGAGAAACTAAGGCGTAGGTAAGGAAATATTCTATTTTTTGTAAAATATTACAAGAATAATCTGCATTTAAAAATAAGTGACAACAGCAACAAAAATTACAATTATCAATTAAAGTTTGGCTATTACTCACCTCAAATAAATTGGAGGTTTCTGGAGATTCTAGCGGGGTAATAGACTCAGTTAGTGATGTATTAAAAGAACTTTCAATTAAGTTTACTTCAAGCTCTTCTAGCGAAAAAAACACAGATTGCACCGCGATTAAAATCATTATCACGTATGATATATATGGTTTAAAATATGACGGACGCATTAGGTTCATTGTTATCTAGTTCGCTTCAATCAGTCTGATAGTTCCCAAAGTCGTTGGGACTATGTTTAAATCTGAAACATGAGTAAACCCTGATTCAACCTCTAAAGAAGGAAGGACTCCATCTACATTATCTTTTGTAGTTTCAAAACCATCTAATAACTGAACGACAAAGAACAATATCCGTTGAAATATTGAAGTCGGCTTTCCCCAGTCAGCAATTAATAAAATGCCACCCGGTTTAAGTACCCGACGAATTTCAGTTAATGTCGCACGCTTAGTTGAACGGCTTAAGTGATGAAAAAACAAACTTGAAACTACGATATCAAAGGAATTATCACTAAAAGGCATTTCTTGTCCAAAGCCCTGTCTAAAAGAAATATTAAGATCCTTGCCTATAACTTTTTTCTGTGAAATATCTAAAGCGGTTTGGTCTGCATCTAAGCCTATTACGGTATATTTAGGTGATTTTTCAGCTATTAATTTTGTTAGCGTTCCGGTTCCACATCCAACATCAAGTAGGTTGTTTCCTTTGACGTTGGCAACTTTATCTACAATCAGTTTTTTAAAAAATGCTTCTCTCGTGGTGATAGCAACGAGGCTGTCATAAAAATTAGTTAACCAATGAAATCGTAATGGCGGAATGTAGGCATTGTTTTTCATAACTTCATTTCCCTTTAGCCGTTTGAAGCAGACTTAAACTAGCTATAAAGATGCTATTAATGGTTTTAAAATTTAAATAAATAGCCATGATGAATTTGTTTAATACTTTAGCTGTAAGATACGGCGAGCACCGTTTAAAACTACAACAGCAATAATCAAACCAATCACTAAATCTGGATAACGGCTGCTTGTTACTGTAACTAAAAAGCCAGCTAAGATTACCCCAACATTTGCAATAACGTCATTTGCGGAAAAAATCCAGCTTGCTTTCATATGAGCGCCGTCTTCTTTATTACCAAATATTAAAAATAGACAAGCAATGTTAGCGATTAGTGCTATTCCACCAAATATCATCATTAAAGAAGAGATCGGTTCACTACCGTAAACAAAGCGTCTTACGACTTCGCTCAAAGCACTTAGCGCTAGAATAACTTGAAGCACACCAGATATATGTGCCGCTCTAAGTTTCATGCTGATACTTTTACCTACCGAATAAATAGCCAAACCATACACAGCAGCATCAGCAAACATATCTAATGAGTCTGCAATTAGGCCAGCAGACTGTGCAATCAACCCAGCAATTACTTCTATAAAAAACATGACTCCATTAATGGCTAACAACCATTTTAGGGTTGATGCTTCTTTCATCTCATTTTTTTGGGCTAGATCTTTTGCTTTTGCAGCTTCGGTGCTGCAACTTTCTTTAGTTGATGCCAACTCTGCACCGAGATTGAGTTGTTGTAATTTTTTTGTTATCTCATCTAAATTTTCATCATGAAAAACCTTGACTAAACGGCTAGGAATATCAAATTGCAACCCAACTGAAGGCTCAATTGAGTCAAGTGCTAACCTAATCAATCTCTCTTCTGAAGGACAGTCCATTTGAGGTACTTTAAATGTACTGACAAACGCGCCACTATAGTTATCTAATTGTGTATCAATTTTTACATCTTCATTGGTAGAAGATGATTGACACTGACCACTACATTTTTCTGACATATTTAACATTCCGTAATAATATTAAAATAAGTATAAAATCTATAGTGGCTATAGAGTCAAATAAAAATTATTCAATATGAAAAGTTTGGGAAGTAACTCAAATAGCTATTCCAAGAAAATAATTGTTGGGGGGTAGTGACAGCAAACACTGCTAACATTATTTGGACTGCCCGTTTTATACCGATGTTTATCAAAGATAAAAAATAGAAGAGCTATCTAGATAGAATAAATTAACCGATGATCCTAATTCCACATTAAAGTCGCGTTGGTGTGTTACTAATTGTACAGAGGATCTAAAACAAGATTTAAATTTAAAAGTAAGAGCAACGACTATATTGTTGGAACACTTGTCATGAGATACGCTAAGCCTAATGTCCGGTTTCGTATCAAAGTGAATTTTAGCTGAAGTAATTTTGTACCATCGTTTACGACTGCTTCAGGCTCAAATCTGACGAAGATTTCCTAGTACTCACCCAATCTGGCTTGATGAGAAATAATCTCAAACATTATGCGTAGCCACATATTCGCTCAACTTGAGCGGGATCTTATAAAAGCCAGAACCACAGAAGGTCGTGAAGAGGCTAAAGCTAAAGGCAAACACATGGGCAGATTGCCTGCTTTATCAGACAAACAAGCGAAAGAATTATATAAAGATAAATTAAATGGTGAATCGATCTCTGCATTAGCGAAGAAATATTCTGTTAGCCGCCCCACGGTTCACCGAACTATTGAAAGAATGGAACAAAAGAAATAATAAATAAAAGGAGACGTTATGTTGTAGTGGTCAATAAAATTTGGCCACAGCTTTAGAATCTTGGTATCTAACCTCAGATTCATTTGGCGCTAAACCGGCATTATAATGATGTGGCCTAACGTTGTTGTAATACCCGTTGATATAATCACTCACACTATATTTAGCATCTTTAAAGTTTTCGTATCCAACCTTTGGCATCCACTCCGTTTTAAAGCTTCTAAAAAATCGCTCCATTGGCGCATTATCCCAACAATTTCCGCGCCTGCTCATACTTTGTGTAATTTTATAGCGCCATAAACGTTGACGATATTTTAAACTTGTATAATGACTACCTTGGTCTGAATGAAACATCAGTCCACTTGGCTTACCTCTGCTTTCATACGCGAGTTCAAGCGCTTTTAGCGTTAAGTTAGTATCTGGCGACAACGACATTGCCCAACCAACGACTTTACGTGCAAACAAATCAACAACGACCGCTAAATAGGCCCAGCGATTGCCTGTCCAAATATACGTCACATCACCGCACCACACGGTATCTGGCTCAACAACATCAAATTGTCTATCAAGCAGATTTGGAATTTCAAGGTGCTCATTACCACCGCGTTTATATGAATGTTGAGGTACTTGGCAGCTTTCAAGCTTTAATTTAACCATTAGCTTAGCAGCACGATAACGACTCAATTCAAAATCATTGTTCGTTGCTATTGCCGCGATTGTCCGCGCCCCAGCTGAGCCGCCGCTCATTGCATGTATGGCTTTAACTTCAGCTTCTAGCCTTATTTGCTCTGGCGTCGGCGTTGTATCCCGTATAGCCCAATATTTATAGCTGCTACGATGCACATTGAATACGTTACACAGCACGCTAATTGGGTAACGCTCTCGTTGATTTAGTTTCTCAATTAACGAGAATTGTTCAGGGAGTCGGACATCAAGAGAGCGGTAGCCTTTTTTAATATATCCTTTTCTAATTTAATGCGTTGGATTTGCTTTTTAAGTTCGCGGATTTCAATTTGTTCGGGCGTCATTGGTGAAGCAGATGGTGTCTGGCCACTCCGCTCTTGCTTTAATTGAGTAACCCACTTACTGACGGTTGATTTACCCACCCCCATCGCTTTGGCTGCTTCTTCTTGAGTATAACTTTGGTCAACTACAAGCTGAGCTGTTTCTAATTTGATTGCCGCAGAATACGTTGCGCGTTTTAATTTCGTCATTTTTTCACCCAAATTTGTATGCTTATTAGCATAACATTTCTTTCTTAATGGGTGGCCAAAATCACTGTACCACTACA
>NZ_AUTH01000081.1:0-1170 GCF_000497975.1 Pseudoalteromonas sp. TB41
AACTGTTTACGCAGGGTTTTTAATTGGCGAGCCCACCATTTATCGCATTGCAGTTTAAGCAAGGCGATTTCAAAACAGGCTTGTGGTAGGTCGTCTTCACGCATGTCGTAAAATGGCACGTTTACGCCAAACTGTTTGGCATACCCTGCAACCCCTTCGTAGGTAAGGCGTACTATTTTTTCATACGGTAAATGCTGGTTTTGMYCRCTTACATCAAGTGCTTTTTCAAGGCACTCTAATGCAAGAGTGCCTGCATGCTTTTTAGTTTTTTCAACACTACTTAGAATATGCCATGGCAATGGCATATTGTGAGTAATACTGAGCAGAACACCAAAGCGAGGCTTTAAACGCGCAATAGTGCGGCGCATCCATGTATTAGCACGGAACTGGCTCCCCGCTTTTTTCTCGGTGTAACGATCAATGTATTTACGGGCCATGCGACTTTGCAGCGATACAGGCACTTTTTCCAAGTTGCTAGCAAGGTAATTAAAGTCGTCAATATCAGTAATAGACGAAATTAAGCCCTTAGCTATGCTTGATAGGTTAAGGGCGTCAAGGTCGATCGGGATTGGGTTAGCCATTACAGTTTAAGCGCCTGCTTTATATCGCTAACCGCTTTGGCTTTTAACTTCACAATGTCTGTTGCATGTATAGCGGGAAAATTAGGTTCTTGTGTATAGCCGATTAAGTTAAACAAAGTTTGTATATCATTAACCTTGTCAGCTCTCCAAAAGCGGCCTGTTCTATGCTCTGGGTTTTTACCCATGTAATCTAAAATCAGTTGGTGCAGTAGACCGCAATCTGAAAAGTCATCACCTGTTGACCACATAACACGGTCTGCCATTACTTCTATCTGACAAAGCCAATCAACGAATGAATCCAAGGCAAAAACAATATCAGTGCCCAAGTCTTCATCATCAGGGTAATTGGTGCGTAAGTAGTGTCCCCACTGAGAATTAAACGCGGCTGTTGCAGTGCCTAATCGGTCTTGTTTTTCTGGCGATATAACCTCGTGAAAATCAGCGCCAATTACACCTGTTTTAGGGTCAAAAAATACCGCCGCAATTTCAACGATCATTGCGCTTGGGCGATTATCTAAACGAGTTAAATGCACCATTACATTGTTCATGCTGCACCGCCGTCTAATTCAAGTTCAATTAGGTCAAAATC